>CAJZFM010000050.1 GCA_915070235.1 uncultured Capnocytophaga sp.
CTTCTTTATTACAAGCATTTAGTGTTACTACTACAAATAGCAGAAACAAACTGATTTTTAAGATGTGATATACTTTTTTCATCGTTCTTAATATTTAAAGGGTTTATAATTTAATGTATGATCTGAATAGGAAGTGTCATATCCGAGTCTAATTGAAAGGCATTAGAATACTCCACTATATTATAAGGACGTTCCTCTTGCGTTTTAGGATTAAGCTTATTAGCTATAAGGAAGTGAGCCAACTTGATGCGTAATTGATAATCTCCAATTGTAGCTTCTTTCTTGATATAAAAGACCCCTTTTAGTCCAATTGGGTCAGGTTGATTTGGATTCTTTCCATCCCACTTACGCAAACGTAAGGTTACTCCTTGTTCTCCATAGATCGCATTTTCCGGATCCGTATCTTGATACTGATAACTTACCATTTTGTTCATAGCGGTTACCATAGCTGTTCTTCCTTCTTCATTTTTGGGGTAGTTACCCTGGTATAACTGAAAGAAGTGTTGGTGAATTGGTGCCATTTGATCATTTACAAACTCATGATTCATCCGTGAACCATTATTGTAATACACTATTTCAAAACGGTACTGATGTCCTATTTGCCATTTGATAGGTTCCGTTATATTATACACTATCCCTTTTGGTGATTTGTCTGCTATACGTTCTTGTACTTGTTTTGTAGTCAAGTCTGTAATAACAAACTGTACCCTATCAGGCATTTCATGTCCTCTATCCTTTGTTTCATCAGTAGGAGGGGCAGGTTTGGTGTTATCTTTACTACAACTATCCATAACAAGACATAGTAAAGTTACCAGACTAATAGCTTTTAAATAATGTAATATTCTTTTCATTTTATTTCTAAATTAAAAATTATAATTCAACCTCAGATATACATTGCGCCCTAAGTCGTGGGCGTAATAGCGGAAACGATTGGTGTATTCCTTATATAGCTGATTGAAAAGGTTTTCACAAGAGAGCCGTACCGAGAGGGTTTGCTGCTCTGTTATGGTTATAGTACCTCCTACTGCTGCCTCAAAAAGATGATAGGCATCGGGGGTGGTGGCTACCAGCTCCTGTGAAGGCTCAAAGCGCGTCTGCTTAGCTACAAAGGTATGGCCTATACTTGCTTCCAAAGTCTGAAATAAGCCTTTGGGTTGGGCTTTCCATTCCAAAGACTGGCTCAGGCGTGGGGCAGGTATAAAAGGGAAATACCTATCTGTCTTTAGCTCATTGGCAAAGACCACTGAACCTCGTAGCCCATAGGTGAGTCGCTGAGCGGACGCTCCCCACTGAACAAGCCTTACCGAGGCATCTATATCAACTCCACGAAAGAAGGCATCGGCTTGGGTATACTGGAATATAGGATATACACCAGAGAACAAGGTGCGTGTCTCTCCTGTAGGATAGTCATAGATATAGTTCTTAATGAGCTGTACATAAGCATCGGCTGTAAGATGTATTCCTCTCTCTGGGTGGGTATAGTTTAGAGAGGTAATCCATTTGGCGCCTGTTTCAGGACTCAATGAGGCCTCTCCCAGATTATAAGTCCCCGCTCCGTGATGCAAGCCACTGCTATAGAGTTCATTGACCTGAGGTGCTCTCCAGGCCACGCCTATATTGCTACTGAGTGCCGTGTGAGGGGTCGTCTGCCATGCTCCCCCTAAGCTATAGGTGATATTATGAAAATCATGTTCGCCCCCATAGCGTTGGGAATACATATCATAGCCATCAGCACTGAGGTACTTATAGTCATAACGCAAACCCACTTCAGCATTCCAATTGTCCTTATGATACTTCTCTATTGCAAAAGCTCCATAACCCACCGATGCAAAGTTAGGAATCACAGGTACCACCCCCGTTCCTGGTTGGTTATAGTTATCTTGCAAGGAAAAACTACCTCCTACCAAAGTTTTCCAATATTGGGTATCCATATTCTCCCAAAAGACCTCCGCCAGATGGGTAGTTAACCACATATTAAGGGCTGGAATACGAGTTCTATCCAATCGGCGCACACTGAATTCCTGTCGGATATCCTTTTGAAAAGCATATTGGGCAGTGAGTTTTCCTCCAAAAGGAAGAAAATAGTAAGCCTTGGCCTTGAGCAGGTGATGTATAACTTTCTGCTTAGGAGCTTCTATACTATAAGAAAAAGGATAAGTGGTAAGCGGCCGACCAATTTCAAAGCGTGCTAATAGGTCATCTAAGTTGCCTATATGTGATCCATAAAAGACACCACTCTCATTCTGATATCGGCTATAGAACAGTTCCGCACTACCTGACTCCTGTCGCATACCTATAGCTGCGGAGAAGTTGGCCTCGGCAGCAGCGGTATTGTTCAGCATATAATCGGCTGTGTGTATATCTCCTGAACGCTTGAGCGTTCCCTGCACACGCCATGCCCAATGGAGCAGACCAGGTAGCCCACTTTCCAGCTTGAGGGTTGTGGCCGACTTTCGTCCATTGGAGGCAAAGGAAGGAGAGAGCTGTCCGTGTAGCCCATCACCATAAGGAAGCTGGTTTGGAGCAATCATCACTACGCCTCCCAAGGCATCGGAGCCATAACGTACCGCATCGGCACCCTTGATCACCGTAATCTTATCGGCCACGGCAGGGTCTATCTCAGGGGCATGGTCAGCCCCCCATTGCTGTCCTTCTTGGCGCACCTCGTTGTTGAGAATCAAAATACGGTTACTATGTAGCCCATGAATAACAGGTTTGGCTATGGTAGCACCCGTTTGTATCATGGAAACACCCGCCACTGTGGTGAGTACTTTGGCCAACTCCTCCCCTGATTTCTGTTGGAGCTTGGGCTTATCTATAGTCTCAGAGGCTGTTACAGGTTTGGCTACATGTCCTATAAGGGTAGTCCCCGTAAGTTGATTTACTTCCTCCTGCATGACCACTCTATAAGGATTAGCAGCAGGAATAGCGATAATTGCCTCGTAGTCCAAAAAACCTAAGTAATTCACCTTGATAGGATATTTCCCTTTGGCTAAATTGGGAATATTCACCCTACCTTTGGCATCACTTACAAAGTGCTTTCCTACGAAATGGACAACCGCACTGGGCAAGGGCTGCCCTGCTTTGTCTTCTACTATTAGGCTGAGGGTCTCTTGCCCATATAGGGAAAAACCCATAACTAATAGAAAAAGACTTAATAGCTTTTTCATAAATGATTAATGATTAATGCCAATAATGATTAAAGTCAATAATGATTAAATGATTAATACCAATAATGCCCTATGATTAATAGCCTAACGAAAACTTGGTTATTAATCATTAATCATTAAATCATTAAACATTATAAAAAGGAGGACCTCTTAAGAGAAGTTGGATAGAAGAAGATTGTGTTTTTTCTTCTTTTAAGAAAAACACAAGGGTATCATTCACTGATAGAAGATGATAGACAAAAGTAGTAAAGACGAAACTTTGGTGCAACTGGAAAAACATACAGTCATGATGCTTTTCTGCTTGTGAGATATGGGTATCATGTTCGCACTTTTTACCATGTGCATAGGTACATAACTCCTTTCCTGAGTGGTGGTTATGGAAAAACTCACCAACAGGAAAAGCTATTTTTAACATGCTCAATAGCAGTAAAAAAGCAAAGACACGAATATGTAGCTTCCTCTTTTTCATTGGGAGCGCAAAGTTACAAAAATAATACGAAAAAAGCAAGGATTTTTTTTAATACTTCTCTTCTTTACGACTTGAGACAAGTAGCGCTACTAATAGACAGACAATGGTAGTAAAGGCTACATTGATCAAGGTCTTTTTCAAGCAATAGAGCCATAGCTGCCACTGGAAGGTATCTAATAGAGAGAAAATCAGATGAAAGATTAGCGAGAAAGAAAGTACATAAAGCACTCGCAGGGTAGAGCTTACTTGTAACAGATTAATCGGTTGGTCTTCAAAACTCTGCCCGAAGAACAAGCGAATGAGCAAAGGACGAAGAAAGACCACACAAAGGGTCGCACAACTATAAAGTCCACTAGTGTTGGAGAGTGCATCTATAGCAAGACCAGAGAGGGCGGCCAATAGCAGCAAAAGTGCCCTATCGGCTACCGCTGGATAGGTCATAAAGAAAAGCAGGTATAAGGCAGGATTGGCATACCCGAACAAGTTCATGTTGTTCAGCAGTATGCCTTGCAAAAGTACCCAGCCTATGAGCTGTAAAATATAAGACAAACTATTCATTGGCTTGCTCTTGTATCTGTTCTTCTAATTGTTGGATAGGGACTTGGTCTTTGTTTTTGATAATATACACATGTTGCAGCTGTTGCATATCGGTAAATAACTTCACTTGAGAGAGTAGGGAGTTATCCCGTGTATTGGCATTGACACTAAGTACACGCCCTATAGGAATCCCTTTGGGGAATATACTCGAATGACCTGCGGTAACAATGGAGTCACCTACAGAAATAGGTGCTAGGCTAGGTATATCGGTCAGTTGCACTATGGTAGGGTCTTTCCCATCCCAAGAAAGGGTACCATAGTAGCCCGATTTCTTATGAGTTGCACTGATTTTAGAACGTGTATTAAGGACAGACTGCACCGAGGCATACCGCGTGGTTGCCTTGTCTATGATTCCTACAATTCCTCTGGGAGAAACCACTCCCATATCCTCATGAATACTATCACGTATTCCTTTGTCTATTATCAAATAGTTCTTGGACAGATGATAACTGTTCTTTATCACCTCTGCCCTATAGACGGCATATTGCTCTGGGGAGTACAACAGTATAGGATCCTTAGAAAGCTGCTCCAGCTTCTGGGCGCGCTCTCTGAGCAACTGTTCGTGCAACTGCTTGTTCTCTTTGACCAACTGCTCATTCTGCTGCTTGAGAGAGAAATACTCCTGTATCCCACTGCGCAAGAGATAGATATCCCCTACTACATCGGAGGCTATATATAGGAACTTAGACTGCTGAAAAGAATTTCCACCGAGCACAAAGGAAAAAGAAAAAGCAAATAAAAGCAGGAAAAATAGGAAATCTTTTTGTCGCTTAAAAAACAATAAAATCAGCCGCATCTATTTCATCAAAATAGTTCTGAACTTCTCTATATTTTTGAGTGTAATTCCTGTTCCTCTTACCACAGCACGTAGTGGATCTTCGGCTACATATACAGGCAAGTCGGTACGCATAGAAATACGCTTATCAAGCCCACGAAGCATGGAGCCTCCTCCTGCCATATAAATACCTGTATTGTAGATATCGGCAGCGAGCTCTGGTGGCGTCTGGGAAAGTGTTTCCATAATAGCGTCCTCTATACGCAGGATAGATTTGTCCAAGGCTTTGGCCACTTCACGATGAGAAATCTCTACCTGCTTGGGCTTTCCTGTAAGCAGGTCGCGACCTTGTACGAGCATAGGATCAGGTGGAGAATCAATATCCTCAATAGCTGCGCCTGTGTTGATCTTGATATTCTCAGCTGTTGTCTCCCCTATATAAAGGTTATGACGGGTACGCATGTAGTAAATGATATCATTGGTAAAGACATCCCCTGCAATCTTCACTGACTTATCACAAACAATGCCCCCTAAGGAAATCACCGCAATCTCGGCAGTACCTCCCCCTATATCAATAATCATATTACCTTTGGCCTGCATAATATCCAATCCTATCCCGATAGCTGCTGCCATAGGCTCAAAGATAAGGAATATTTCCTTACCATTGACTCTTTCACAGGATTCACGTACGGCACGCATCTCTACCTCAGTAATACCTGAAGGGATACATACCACTATCTTAAGCGAAGGAGAGAAAAAGCGTCTTTTAAGGGGTGGAATACTTCTGATGAAAGCATTAATCATCTGTTCAGAGGCGTCAAAGTCAGCAATCACCCCATCCTTAAGCGGTCGAACAGTCTTGATACGTTCGTAGGTCTTTCCTTGCATCAGTTGTGCTTCTCTACCTACTGCAATAATCTTGTTAGTGCTTAAATCACGAGCCACTATGGAAGGGCTATCCACTACCACCTTATCCTTGTGAATGATAAGTGTATTTGCTGTCCCTAAGTCAATGGCTATTTCTTCTGTTAAGAAATCAAAAAATCCCATTATAAAATCTTTTATCTATGTTAAATAAATATGTATTATTGTCATCTATTTCAGACACTTTTCTCACCATGGAGAGGAAACACTTTTTAGCCGTCAAAGGTAAGAAAAAAAAATCAAAGAAAAAACTATAAAAATGTTTTTTCTTTGATAAAAATATCAACATCTCTTATTTAGAAAAACCGCTCCCCATGGGGAACGGTTTTCCGAACTAAAGTATAAAGGGATTGCTTTTTCGTTTAGTATCCGTCATTCTGAGGGACATTGCTGTACTCACTATTGCGCTCTGCTTGAGGAATAGGGAAAGCGAAAACCTTATTAGGTACCGCCCTATTATTAGCAGGGTCGGTAGCCCCTGTACGATCATAATAAGGTACAGCATCTCCCCAACGGAGTAAATCCCAATAGCGGAAGCCCTCTCCTAAGAGTTCTCTTAGCCTTTCTTTCTTGAGTTCCTCCATGGTAAGAGAAGTTGCTGCTGCTGTAAATCCTCTTTGTGCTCTGAGCTGGTTATAGTAGGTAAGTGCTGTAGCTTGGTCTCCTTTGTTAAGGTAAGCCTCTGCAGCATTGAGCAAAACTTCCTCATAACGTACCAACTTCACGTTGGCTTGGGATTGTAGGTCTGAGAACTTGCCATCCAAGAAATAACCATCATTACTATTTCCTACGAAGAGATTTCCTCTGGCATCTGCATCTTCAAAAAGGCTTAGTGCATATTCGGTAGGCAAGAGTGTTGCATAGCCTCCACTATTAAATAAATACCCAAAACCCTCTGACCCAAGAGATCCTTTCACTCCAACGGCTAATTCGAAGACACTATTGTTAGCATTTGCCTTAACAAAGGAAGCAGCCAAGTCTGCTGCAGGTACTACCTCATATCTACCAGAGTTTATAATTTCCTCAGAAAGAGTAGCTACCTTATCCCAATCGCCTTTATAGAGGTAAAAACGTGACTGGTAGGCCTTTACCGCCATAGGAGACAGTTTGGTCTTATCAGTAGTATTTACCAAGCCTGCAAGTGTGGTACCTTGTGCAGTAGCGACGTCTTGAAATAAGTGTATGGCTTCATTAAAGTCTTTCTCTATTTGTTTTTCTGTGTCCTCTATAGTAGGGCGAGTGGTATTAGCCAAAGCGTTGTACTGCAAAGGCAGTGGTACGCCAAGGGTACCTCCTGTATACTTCTGTCCATAGAGGCGAAGTAGGTCAAAGAACGCCATACCACGGATCGCATAAGCTTGTGCTTTTATAGCTTTAACTTCACTGGGATTAGCTGCTCCTCCTGCTTGAGAGGGGAGGTTGTCAGGTGCATTGATCACATTGTTGATATTGGCAATCACTCCATAGATTGTTGTCCAAGTATCTCGTGCATCTCCGTTATTAGCATCCATTGCATAAAGGCTCTCTCCCCTGAAACGACCTACATCCATATTATTATACACTTCATCGGAGCGCACTTCTCCATAGGCTAAATAGTAGGAACCTAAATACTCCTTTTCTCTCATCTGGGCATAGGTACCATTGACAAAGGAAGAGGCTTCCTCTACGGTTTTAAGAGGTTCTGCTTGTTTGGATTGGAAAAATTGGGTCTCTGTAAAGTCCTTACGGCATGAGGTAAGCAGCAAACCACCTGTAAGAAAAAGAGAGGTATATATAATTTTTTTCATTTCTCTAATATTTTATAGATTAACATTTACACCAAAGCTATAGGTTCTCAAGGTTGGAAGGGTAAAAGAGGTTTCTCCACCGATATTCAAATCTGGGTCTCCCTTATAGTTCTTGTCAAAATTATGTGTCCATACATTGTTACCCAACACATAGAATTCCAATCCCTTAAGATAAGTACCATCCAAGAACTCTGGTTTTACTCTATAAGAGAATCTAACAGTCTGCAATCTTACGAAATCCCCCTTGTACTGGTAACGGGTGGAGAAGCTGGTACCATTATTGTTCCCTACACCTAATATAGGCTTAGGGTCTCTTGCCTCTTTGTTCTCAGGTGTCCAATAGTTACCTACTTGTGATTTGTTTCCTGGATAGTTAGTCAATAACCTACCATCGCTATTGACATAGGAAGCAAAAGTATCTATGATTCTATTTCCTCCTGAATAGGTAAGATCAGCCGAAAGGGTAAAGTTCTTGTAAGAGAGCTTGGTATCCACCCCACCATAGTAGGTAGGCATAGCACTTCCCTGCAGGCCATATTCAGCCTTATTGTAATCATTGGTAGTTTTACCACCTTCGCCATTGACATACCATAGCGGATCTCCATTTTGAGGATCTACCCCTGCCCATTTCTTCAAATAGAAAGTTCTAGCGGCTTCTCCTTCGCGCATGATACGACTGCCTGAGATCACATCCTTACCGCCGTAGAGCTTGGTTACTTCGTTCTTTAGAGAAGTGAAGTTGGCACCTAAGTTCCATTTGAAGCCATCGCCTTCGTTATCTACAATTTTGGTATTAAAGGTTAGTTCTACCCCTTTGTTAACCATCTCTCCTATGTTCTTATACACACTGGTATTCCCTTGTGCTCTAGAGAGCGGTACGGCAAAGATCATATCGGAAGTTTTCTTGTGGAAATAAGCCACAGAAAAGGTGATACGATCCTTTAAGAAGCCCATATCCAAGCCTAAGTTAAAGGGAGAAAGGGTTTCCCAACGAAGATCCTTGTTATCTACTCCACTGATGTAGCCTCCTACTTGGTCATTGTAGTTTGAAAGATAAGCGTGGGTTGCATAAGGGGATACACTCACCATATTACCTACAGAACCATAGGAGGTAGAGAGTTTTAACTGAGATACTTTTTTCCACTTTTTAACCGCTTCCAAGCGAGCAAAGTCAAGCCCTACCCCTACAGAGCCAAAGTAGCCTGTCTTGTTGTCTTCCCAAAAGTTAGAGACACGGTCTTGGCGCCCAGAGATATCAAAGAGGAAGAACTTGTCATAGTCATAGTGGGCAGTTATTGCATATCCACCACGAGAGCTTACAGATCTAGACCCTGAAGTACTTACAGGCTTGATAAAGTTAGACAAGGTAGTCAGTCCACTAGGGCCTACATTATGTGCCTCAGCAGCAACTCTTCTATAATCTGACTTATAGGCTTCTTGGATTAGGTTTACATAGAAATTGTTCTTTTCCTTATACTTAAAGTCATAGGAGAGTATGTTCTGTACGTTAAAGTTAAAATAACGGGTAGCATACCAAAGACTTTGTCCTCCATTATCTACGCCATCTCCATGAAGTGGGTTATCATATTTGTCTTCCATGATATTGATAAACTCAGGAGCAAAGACAAATTTGTAAGTAAGGTTCTTTAATATCTTATAGTCAGCTTGGAAATTTCCAAAAACCCTTGCTGTCTGGGTTTCAGTATAGTTAAGCTGTTGGAGTGCCGCATTGTTATAGAAACCATTGGATAATTTCTTATTAGCCCCTCCTAAATTAAGTGTTCCATCAGGATTGTAAGCACGATCGGTAGGTCGTAACAAATACTGTCCTAAGATAGGGTTAGCATAGTTCCCCCCAGAAAGTTGTGTAAGGGTCTGTCCATAGGAAAACTGAAGATCGGTAGCTAAGGTAAGGCGATCATTGGCACGATAGGTCATCTTATTACTATTAGTTACACGTTGGAACCCTGTTTGTTTTACGATCCCATCTTGTTTGTAATAGCCCAAAGATGAATAATAGTCAAACCTATCATTCCCTCCTGATACGGTACCATTTACTTTCTGAAGGAGTGCAAAGCTATTTTCTGTTTCCTTACGCCAGTCGGTACTTATATCTCTCTTATTGTACAATCCCTGAACAGTTTTACCCAATTTTGCAGTTGCCAATTGTCCAGCAGCAAGTTTAGCCAAGAGAGCTTCCTTATTATTATTAGGGAATAGTGTAGTTCCTTCCTTTGTATTGAGGTAAGCATCATAGATTAGGTTAAGCCACTCAGCGGTAGAAAGGTTTTCTTCTCCTGTAAGGGCACGAGAGACCATACCCACTTCGCTATTGAAACTGTACTTGGCTTCTCCTTTTTTACCAGACTTAGTGGTGATGATGATCACCCCTGCACCTGCATCGGCACCATAGGCCGCGGTAGAAACGGCATCCTTAAGGACAGTTACACTTTCTATATCCTCATCGTTGAGGTTGGCCAAGATGTTGGAAGAAGTAGCAGCAGAGGATAGGTCTCCTTGGCTGACACGTACCCCATCTATGATATAGATAGGATTGGTACGTCCATTGATAGAGGCCAAACCACGGATACGAACATTGGCGGCACCTCCAGGTTGTCCTGTAGTTACCCCACCTTGTACCCCTGCGATTTTCCCAGAAAGGGCTTTATCCACAGAGGCAGCCGCACTGTTGGAAACATTATCCACTTTTCCTATGGATCCTGTAGCCTCCTTTACAGCTTGTTTCTGTCCGAAACCAACGAATACAAACTCGTCAATTTCTTCTACATCCAAGAGCAAGGCCACATCTATCTTACGGGTCTTACTCGTTACTTTGTGGTCTTGCATTTTGTACCCGACAGCGGTGAACTCCAACACATCCCCATCTTTTACTTTGAGGGAGTAGGCTCCGTTCTCATCGGTAGAAACCCCTTTGGTAGTACCCTTAACAACGACTGAGGCACCTAACATAGGTTCTAAGTTCTCGTCCTTCACCACTCCTGAGACTGTCTTCTCCTGAGCGAAGGACACTTGCAAAGCCCCTAAAAATAGGAGCAAAAGATACATCACTTTAGTTCTCATATATCAACTATTTTAACAAAGGCCAAAATTACAAAAACTAAAGAGAACAAAAGAACTTTTTAAATTATAT
>CAJZFM010000051.1 GCA_915070235.1 uncultured Capnocytophaga sp.
CCTCCTATATTTGCCATCAGGTAAAAAAGCCCAAATCCCATAGTGTGTGTGCTCTCATCTGTAGTACGAGCAATAACTCCAGAGACTACAGGCTTGAAGAAACTTCCTCCTGTAGCCGCAAATAAAAAAGCTAAATATATTGCCCAATAGCTACTAACAGTTCCCATCAGATAGTATCCTATCCCTATGATAATGAAAGAGATAATCAAAGAAAGCTTATAACCAATTCTATCGGCAATAACTCCAAAGAAAAGCGGTAAGAAGAATTGTATAGCGGTTACATTGGCTAGTATATTTCCTTTTTGTATATGGCTTAATCCCAGCCCTCCCTCATCAGTGGAGGCTACCAAATAAAGCCCTAAGACTGCAAAAACACCAAACCATGCACCACGCTCTACAATTTGTAGGAAATTCGCCACCCAAAAAGTAGGGGTAAAGGACTTTATTGCTTGGATAAAAGACTGTTTGTTTTCGGACATCTTTTTTAATGATTAGTGGTTAGTGGTTAGTAACTGACTACTGACCTCTGTACATTGAGCACATTGGCGGCTGATTTTCTTATAGAAAAACGGATAGGGAAGCCAATAGAATAGCCAGACAATAGGCATGAGTATCCATATGGCAAAGTATAGATAGGCATGAAAGCACTTGAGAAGGAACTTTCGGCGGGGGCTTCCGTAAATGAGCCTCACCCATATTCCAAAGAGGCGATTGGCTTTCTTCTCAGCCGAGAGCAGGAAGGGCTTTACCTGTACGCCCCCCTGAGCGACAATCTCTTTTTGCAAAGTAGGGCTGTAATCTCCCTTTTGCTTGTGCTTTAATACAATTTCTCCGTATTGGGCAGCGCTGGCAATATCTTTGTCAGAAACACCTGCTTTTGGGAAAATAAAATACCTATCTTTTTTCCCAGTAAAGAGCCAATGAACGATAGTCAGCACGCTGATATGGTTATGATGCCTATCCGTCAGAGCGATATTGGCCACTATAGGTGCATTGTACTTTTGGAGCATCTGCCCAATTTTCTCTTGAGCCTTGATCCACATATTGCGCGTGCCAGAGAGGGTAACTATGGGCTTTCCACTAAGCAGGTGCGCGGCCTGCTCACTCTTGAGGAACGAGGTTATAGGGATAGAGGGCGATAGGTACCACACCTGATAAGCCAAGACAACAAGGCTGTATTGCTGCTCCATTATAGCAGCAGGTACAGGCCTTATTGGCTGGGGAATCTCAAGGAAAGACTCTGGGAAAGCCCCAAAGAAAGCCTCATTATTCCAAGGAAAGGGATAGGGTGTTTCCATTTCTATCTCGTAGAAATCCACTAATATACCTGCCCTTGTGAAGGGAGCCGCAAAGTGATCCGCTATCTGTTTGAGCTGACCCGATTGGGAGTAATATATCACCAATATACGTTCCATCGGCTATTGTGCATTTTGAGCTTCTATCCACTTACGAGCATTGACAAAGGCTTCCAGCCATGGGGTTACCGCTCCTCTTAGCCCTACATAATAAGGCCATTGCCAAGGAAATACGGAACGCTCTATATGCGGCATGGTTACCAAGTGTCGGCCTGTCTTATCACAGAGCATAGCCACCTGATAGTCAGAGCCATTCGGATTGGCAGGGTAGCCCTCATAGGTATATTTGCCCACTATATTATAATCCTTTTCTTCCATAGGCAGATAGAACTTGCCTTCACCATGGGAGATCCATACCCCTAAGGTAGTCCCTGCCAAAGTAGAAAGCATCACCGAGTTATTCTCAGGAATTGTTACTGAGACAAAGCCCGTTTCATGCTTATGGCTATCGTTGTGCCTTAGCTTGCCATGCTCACTATGTTCGGGATTAATCAGTTCCAATTCCATAAATAGCTGGCAGCCATTGCAAATCCCCACAGAAAGCGTATCGGGGCGTGCAAAGAAATTGTCCAGCGCCTTCTTTGCCTTTTCGTTATAGAGCAAGGCACCAGCCCAACCCTTGGCACTACCCAGTACATCGGAGTTAGAGAAGCCCCCTACGGCACCTATAAACTGTACCTCTTCGAGGGTCTCACGGCCAGAGGTCAGGTCGGTTGTATGTACGTCCTTCACATCAAAGCCTGCCAAATAGAGCGCATTGGCCATTTCTCGTTCGGAGTTGCTACCCTTCTCACGGATAACAGCGGCCACAGGTCGCTTGCCCTGAGGTCTCACTGGTTTTTCCCCTGTAAAATGTGCAGGGAAAGTATATTGCAAAGGCTGTTCGGAGTAGTTTTGGTAACGCTCCGTAGCCTTGTCATTAGCCGTTTGTTGTTTGTCTAACAGATAAGAGGTCAAATACCATACATCGCGGCACTCAGCTATATTGAACCTATAGGTTTGTCCCTGATGTGTAAGGATTAGCTCCTCGCCTTGGGTCACTTTTCCTATCTTAGCATAGCGAACCCCTTGAGCCTTGAGATCGTCCTCAATGGATTGATCCGCTTGGAGTACCACGGCTACATTCTCGGCAAAGAGCACTTTGAGAAGATCCTCTTCCCCTAAAGCCGTTAGGTCAATCTCGGCAGCCAACTCATTGTCGGCAAAGCACATCTCCAAGAGGGTGGTAATAAGTCCCCCACTGCCTACATCATGTCCTGCCTGTATCTTCCCTTCGCTGATGAGCGCTTGTACGGCATTGAAAACCTTTTTAAACTCAGTAGCATCCTTCACGGTAGGCGCTGTAGCTCCTACTTTACCTAATATCTGTGCAAAGGCCGAACCACCCAACTGATAGTCATCACCAGAGAAATTGATATAATAGAGCGCACCGCCGTCCTTTTTCAATACGGGTTCCACCACTTTCTGTATATCGGTACAATGAGCAGCAGCCGAAATGATTGCCGTACCAGGAGCCATCACATCGCCCCCATCGGGATATTTTTGTTTCATAGAAAGGGAATCCTTACCTGTAGGAATATTGATACCCAGCTCTATTGCAAAGTCAGAAGCTGCTTGTACAGCCTCGTACAAACGAGCGTCTTCGCCAGGGTTGCGACAAGGCCACATCCAATTGGCTGAAAGAGAAACACCCGCCAGTCCATTTTCCAAAGGAGCAAAGAGGATATTGGTCAAAGCCTCCGCTATAGCGTTGCGGCTACCTGCGGTAGGGCTGATAAGGGCGGTTAAGGGCGAATGGCCGATACTGGTGGCAATACCCTCTTTGCCCTGATAGTCAAGTGCCATTACCCCCACGTTGTTCAAGGGCAATTGGAGTGCTCCCACGCATTGTTGCTTGGCCACCTTGCCCCCCACACAGCGATCCACCTTGTTGGTCAGCCAGTCCTTACAAGCTACACTTTCAAGCTGTAGCACTTGGTTTAGATAGGTGTATATTTGGCTGGGGTAATAGGTAAGATCCTCATACTGAACAGACACTTTTTTGTCCGTCATCACCGTTTTGGGCGAACTGCCAAAGAGGGCAGAGAGGTCTAAGTCCATAGGGCGGGAACCTTTCTTTTGGGAGGTGATACTAAAGTGCTTATCGGCGGTTACCTCTCCCACCTCATACATAGGGGCTCGTTCGCGCTCAGCAATTGCCTTAAGTTCGTTCAAAGCCTTTTCTGGCAATACCAAGCCCATACGTTCTTGGGATTCGTTGCCGATGATCTCCTTATCGGAAAGAGTCGGGTCGCCCACTGGAAGCGCATCCAAGTTGATACGCCCACCTGTCTCTTCTATCAGTTCGGAAAGGCAGTTGAGGTGTCCGCCAGCCCCATGATCATGGATAGAGACAATCGGGTTTTCTTTGGATTCCACAAGGGCACGAATGGCGTTAGCCACACGCTTTTGCATCTCAGGGTTAGAGCGCTGGATAGCATTCAGCTCAATCCCAGAGCCGAAAGCCCCTGTATTGGCTGAGGAGACAGCTGCGCCTCCCATACCAATACGATAGTTATCCCCACCGAGAATCACAATTTTGTCCCCTTCGTGGGGAGTATGTTTGATAGCTTGGGAAGCCTTGGCATAGCCCACGCCCCCTGCCTGCATGATTACCTTGTCAAAGCCTAATTTGCGTCCGCCCTCCTCATGCTCAAAAGTAAAGACAGAACCAGCGATGAGTGGCTGACCAAATTTGTTACCAAAATCACTCGCCCCATTGGAAGCCTTAATCAGTATATCCATAGGTGTTTGGTAGAGCCAAGCGCGCTCGGCCATACCCTTTTCCCAAGGGCGATCTTCCTCCAAGCGTGGGTAAGCTGTCATATAGACTGCTGTTCCTGCCAGAGGCAACGACCCCTGTCCGCCTGCCAATCGGTCACGAATCTCTCCTCCTGAACCTGTAGCCGCTCCGTTGAATGGCTCCACCGTAGTGGGAAAGTTGTGCGTTTCTGCCTTGAGAGAGAGTACCGCCTCGAAGGGTTGTACCTGATAAAAATCAGGCTTGTCTGCACTCTTAGGAGCAAACTGTTCCACGGTAGCCCCTTTGATAAAAGCCACATTGTCCTTATAGGCAGAGACGATACCATTGGGGTGGGTCTGGGAGGTTTTCTTGATCAGCTTAAAAAGCGAAGAAGGCTGCTGCTCTCCGTCTATGACAAAAGTACCATTGAATATCTTATGGCGACAGTGTTCAGAGTTGATTTGTGAGAAGCCAAACACCTCAGAATCGGTGAGCTTACGCCCCAACTGCTCGGAGAGTTTTTCCAAATATGCCACCTCTTCGGAACTAAGGGAGAGCCCCTCCTGCTGGTTGTAGGCAGCAATATCATCAATCTCAATAGTGGAGAGCGGTTCTATAGCTATAGAGAATATATCTTGTCCCAAGCCCCTATATTTTTCAAAGAGCATAGGGTCAAAGTCAGTAAAGTCGGCCGCTACCTCGTGAAACTCCTCTATACGGCTGATGCCCTGAATATCCATATTCTGGGTAATCTCCACCGCATTGGTACTCCAAGGGGTAACCATAGCTGCACGAGGCCCTATAAAAATTCCTTCAAGGGTCTCACTTCTGAGTTGCTCGGCATTGCCAAAGAGCCATTTGAGTTTGCCAAGGTTCACCTCACTCAAGGACGCCTCCGTAGCGACGGCATAGATAGTATTTTGTGTGTTTTTAAAAAAGAGAAGCATTTTGATAATGATTAATGATTAATGACTAATGATTAATGGTTAATGATTAATTAACTATTGTTAGTATTAATCATTACTGGCATTAATCATTGATTACTGTTTGTACGCTACTTTTCCGTCCACGAAAAGCTCATTGGTTTGAGCGTTGTAGGTGTATTTACCATTCTTGAAAGTGCCGTCGGCTTCCTTTTTTAGAATAGGATTCTGGTCTTCACCTGTGATAAATAACTCTACTTGGCTGTTGTCACCCTCTTTGGAGACAATAAAAGCACTGATTACAGCCTCTTCCTGCTCCACATCCATAGGATTAAGACGGGTACCTACTTCAAAGACTTGGATACACTCCCCACGGAGGGCACTCCAAGTGTAGCCAGCACTGCCTATACAGCCGTGCTCATCTCTGTCACCCCCTTCCAACATTTCCTGCTGTGGTGTTGTAGGCTCTTCAGCTGCATTGTCTGTCTGCTGTGGTGTGCTGTTGTTACATGCAGCAAAGGCCAAAGCCAATACAGATAAAGCAAATGTTCTTTTCATATCAATGCTTTTTCAATTAAGGTACAAAGGTAATAAATAAATATCAAATAGCAGTCTTCACAAAAAAATAATTTTTATTTTCTCACTCAGCAAAAAATATGTACATTTGTAAAATTTTTCACCTCATGAATTTTCTCTACACTCTTGCCATTCGCTGGGTCGCCTGTATGTTGCCCTTACTGGCTGTATTCAACCGAAAAATCAGACTCTTCTACAAAGGACGCCGAGAGAGCTTTCGGATCTTGCAAACTCACATAAGCGCTGACGATCAAGTGATCTGGCTACATGCAGCTTCCTTAGGCGAATACGAACAAGGACTGCCTATACTCAAGCGTCTAAGGGAGCTATATCCTGAGAAAAAACTCGTGGTTACTTTCTTTTCTCCCTCAGGCTACGAAGCCAAGAAGCATAGCAAAGAGGCCGATGTAATCCTCTACTTACCACTTGACCTACCCAAGCGAGTGGATCGCTTTCTAAATCTACTACACCCTCAGATGGCTATCTTTGTCAAATATGAGTTCTGGCCGAACTATCTGCTTGCTCTAAAAGACCGAGGTATTCCTACTTATTTGGTCTCAGGCGTATTCCGCAAAGATCAGCTGTTCTTCAAGAAAAGAAGTTGGGGTATGCGTGCGGTGCTTCCTTGCTTCACTCACTTTTTTGTACAGAATGAAAACGCCAAACTTCTTTTGCAATCCATAGGACTTACCAATGTTACCGTAAGTGGTGATACCCGTTTTGACCGTGTAATGGAGATTCTTTCTCGTGACAATAAGCTGCCTTTCATAGAACGCTTTCTCTCTGGGGCACCTTGTATGGTTTTTGGTAGTTCATGGCGGGAAGACGAGCAGGTGTATGTGCCTTTCCTAAATGCTTATAAAGGTAATATGAAATTCATCATCGCTCCACATGAGGTACATGACAAGGAGAAAATACATGCACTAAGAGATAGTCTGCACAAGCATGTAGCTATACTCTCTGAGGTTGAAGACAAAGATCTTTCCCCTTATGAAATACTTATCGTGGATAAAATCGGACTACTTACCAAGATTTACAGTTATGCAGCGATTGCGTATGTAGGTGGAGGCATGGGAAACAAAGGTTTGCATAACATTTTAGAGCCTGCTGTGTTCAGTATTCCTGTTGTTATTGGTAAAAATTACGATAAGTTCAACGAAGCCAAAGAACTTATTCGTCGTGAAGGTGTTTTTTCTATCAAAAACACTGAAGAATTCACCCAAATTGCTACTTTTCTCTTCACAGATGTTATTCAACGCAAGAAAGCTGGCATACTTAACTACAATTATATAGTTTCTAATACTGGAGCGACGGAGAAATTTATATTAATGATTAATGCCAGCAATGATTAATGATTAACAACTACTAAGACGCTGCAAGATTACAACATTTAGAAAGGGGAAGTCAAGGAAAAGAGGGGTGAGAAGTAAGAATTTATACAATAAGAAATTGTGTTAATTATTTAACAGTGGTCAGAAGTCAGTAGCCAGACGTCAGTCTATTGCGACTAATGACTGATGACTAATGGGCTAATTGCCATTAGCTCTGACTGCTGACGTCTGACTACTAACTACTATTTCAATATTTTACGTATATAGTTGGCTTCTTTGATATCTTGGGTAATACCGTCTGCTTGGTTGGTTTCGAGCAGATGTTTGAAGTTTTCTAAGTTTTTGATGTATTCGGTGAGGGCTTTAAGGACATTAACCTTGTTTTCCAAGAAGATAGGTGTCCACATCTGTGGGTGGCTCTTGGCCAAACGAACGGTAGAGGCAAAACCTGTGCTGGCCAAATCAAAGATTTGGGCTTCGTCCTTTTCTATCTCCAATACGGTCTTGCCCAACATAAAGGAACTCACGTGAGAGAGGTGGGAGACATAGGCAGTGTGAAGATCATGATCGGTAGGCGACATCATCTTTACCCGCATATTGAGCGCTTTGCTAATATCCAAAGCCCTATCTAGGAGCTTCCAATTGCTCTTCTCCACCTCGCACAAGGCCATTACCTTACCGTCAAAAAGGTCGTAGAGAGCTGCCTGTGGTCCAGAGTGTTCGGTACCTGCCATAGGGTGAGCGGCCACAAACTGACTGCGACGGGGGTGCTCGGCAAGTTCGGCACAGATAGGCGCCTTAACCGAACCTGCGTCCATGACCAAAGTGTTCTCGCCCACATGGTCTAAAGCCTCACGGACTACCTCAACAGTACGATCCACAGGGACAGCCACCAGTACCACATCGGCATCGGAAAGCGCTGTGTAATCCACCGCTTGGGAAATAATCCCTAAGGCAAGTGCCTCTTGCACATGTTCGGGGTTTTTATCTATACCTACCACAGTGTATTGTAGGCGTTTTTTGAGTTCTAAGGCAAAAGACCCCCCTATGAGTCCTAAGCCTATAATCACTGCTTTTTTCATGGTTAGAAACAAAAAAAGACTACTCACATACCATGAATAGTCTGCTGTGTTATGATCTTTATAACTGAAAACAACAAGAAAGCCCTTATAAGGGGCTTACTTATTTCTTCTTTAAGAATTCTTCTGCTAATTCAGGAGCCATTACACCTTCTACAAAAGTATAAGCACCTGTTTTAGGTGATTTCACCATTTTGATTACTTTGGTCAATCGCTTAGATTTACCCTGTAAAGTTGCTACTGTCTTCTTTGCCATAGTATTACTTATTTAATTTCTTTATGCACGGTAACTCTCTTTAGGATAGGGTTGTATTTCTTAAGCTCCAACCTATCTGGAGTATTTTTTTTGTTTTTAGTAGTGATATATCTTGAAGTTCCTGGAAGTCCAGAATCCTTATGTTCAGTACATTCTAAGATTACTTGTATTCTATTTCCTTTTTTAGCCATGGTATATAATTTTTATAGGTTATTTAATAAATCCTTGTTTTTTAGCTTCTTTGATTACCGCAGAAATTCCCTTTTTGTTGATGGTTTTGATAGCGCTTGTAGAAACACGAAGGGTTACCCAACGATCTTCTTCAGGAATATAGAAACGCTTGGTTGTCAAATTCGCTTTAAATTTTCTCTTTGTTTTGTTCATGGCGTGAGAAACATTGTTTCCACCCATTGCTTTTTTACCTGTCAATTCACAAACTTGTGCCATTTTATCACTTTTTAGTTCATTATTTTATCGGGGTGCAAAGTAACGAACTTTTATTGAAACTACCAAATTTTTTTCGTTATTTTTTTTGTTAGCCATCAGTGGTTAGTGGTTAGTCATTAGTCACTTCATTAGTCACTAATCATTAGTCATTAGTCTTCCGTCTTGCATGGTAAAAGTCTTATCGGCCATTTGTGCCAGCTGGGTATTGTGAGTTACGATGACGAAAGTTTGGGCAAAGGCATCGCGCAGGGAGAAGAAGAGCTGATGCAATTGCTGGGCACTCTCCGAGTCAAGGTTACCACTGGGTTCGTCGGCAAAGATCACTGCGGGCTGGTTCATCAGCGCACGGGCTACAGCTACACGCTGTTGTTCCCCACCTGAGAGCGCATCGGGCTTATGAGAGAGCCTATGGGAAAGGCCTAAATAATCTAATAATTCCTTCGCTCTATGTTCAGCGACTTGGCGTGAAGTACCCTTGATAAAGGCAGGAATACAAACGTTTTCCAAGGCGGTGAACTCAGGCAGTAGCTGGTGGAACTGGAATATAAACCCTATATGCTCATTGCGAAATTGTGCTAACTTCTTAGCTGAGAGCTTTTTGACATCTATTCCATTGATAACAAGACTACTCCCCTCGGCTTCGGTCATCGTATCAAGTGTGCCGAGGATATGTAGCAGGGTCGTCTTCCCCGCCCCAGAAGCGCCTACTATAGAGACTACTTGGGCTTTCTCCACATGGATATCCACCCCCTTGAGAATCTCTACTTGGCCGAATTTCTTATGTATATTGGTTGCTGCTATCAAATTAGTGAAAAGTGAAAAATGAAAAATGAAAAGTGAAAAGTGAAAAGTGAAAAGTGAAAAGTGAAAAGTGAAAAGTTGTCATAAACTAACAACTAACCACTAATAACTGACCACTAAACTTTATTTAGGTACTTTGATTACATAGGTTTTTCCTGACTTGTTTTGGAGGGAGAAATCTCGTATCCAAGGGTTGAGCAGGCGTATAGTCTTGTAATTGGTCTTATAAAGTTTGGCAAAAGAAGCCAAGTTGGTTATGGTAGAATCCACAGTGATATACTGCACGGGTTCTAAGTTATATAACTGGTCTTGCTTATAATAAAAGCCATACTTCTTTGGGTTTTTCATAATCTCCTTAACGGCCAAGATACGGAAGACATAGCGGCTGGTCTCATTGTTCAAGTGCAGGTCATAGTAACTACTTACCTCCTGCTTGCTCAGTTGGTTACGGATACCCGCCTTACCTGCATTGTAGGCAGCTGCCGCCAGTGTCCAGCTACCCATTTCCTCTTTGGCTTTTTTCAGATATAGACAGGCCGCTTCGGTGGCTTTTTCTAAGTGATAACGCTCATCTACCGTATCCTCCATTTCCAAGTTGTACTCCTTGGCGGTGTTCTTCATAAACTGCCAGAAGCCTGCTGCTCCTGAGGGAGAAACCACATTCGTTAGGCCGCTCTCTATCAGGGCTAAGTACTTAAAATCGTTAGGAATATCGTATTTGTGTAAGATCGGCTCTATAATCGGGAAGAACTTATGTGCTCGCTTGATAAGCAATAGCCCATTGGACTGCCAATATACATTGACCAACAGCTCCCTATCGAGACGTTCTCTGACATCGGATAGGTGCAAAGGTACTGCTTCACCTGCGAAATCCAGCTTCTTAGGCAAGTCAAAGGCACGAATCTGATACATAGGCAAGCTATCCCTTTCAGAAATCGCCTCTACCATGATGGGGTCGTCCGCACTGAGGGTAGGTACTTCGGATTCAGCAGGAGAAGCCACTGCATTGATAAGCAATAGGGCTATGGCGAGCACCCCTATCCCACTGAATATCTTTTGACAAATAGAAAAAAACTTACTCATTTTCAATAGTTTATATTACACATAATCGCTCTTTCCTTGTAGGTAATAGGCAAGAAATACAAGAGTTATTTCTGCGCACAAAGATAAAGAAAAAAGTAGAAAGTAAAAGTTTTTTTTATCTCAACTTTTTTCACT
>CAJZFM010000052.1 GCA_915070235.1 uncultured Capnocytophaga sp.
AGAAAAAACAAGTAACACACTCAAAAAATATACCATACTTATTTTGGCTGACAAAAGTACAAAAAAAATCTGTTACCAACCTAAAAAAACTGACATTTTTTCAGTTTTTTTGATTTATAGATGATTAGGAAGATTATATGATAAAGAGAGATATATGTAAGTGTTTGATATTCAGAATCTAATAGAGCTCTCACGCATACCAGCAAGGAAAGCCTGCATTAGATAAGACGCAATCTATTGCCTCTTAGATAGTTATGAATAACATTTTAACGATTGATTGGTGTTATTAATCATTAATCATTAACCATCAACCATTAATTTAACTTCTTTTTATTATTACCGCTTATTGATTTTACGATTTAAATGTTGTAATTTTGCAACCTAATTTATATTGAAAATGAAAAAGCAAATCATTCAAGTGCTTTGGGGCATTGCTCAAGGACAGCCTCAAGTGCAAGGAGAGACAGTTGTTTATCCTAACATACGCGAACAGCTCAATGCCATTAAAGCCCTAATGAGTATTGAGGGCTGGGAAGAAGAGCAGGTACCTACACAACAATCTCCAGTTGAGTCTCCTACAACACCTATTGAGCACCCTACAACATCTGTTGAACACCCTACAACATCTGTTGAACACCCTACCACACCAGCTGAGCGTCCTGCGGCGTCAGTTGAGCACCCTATTGTCGCTACTCAGTCTCGCCCTATGCAACCAAGACAAAGACCAGCAAGAAAAAAACAACTCTTTATCCGAGGCACAAGTATCCCAATTGGTTAATTAGCAGAAAACTGATTGTTGGGTAATAGCCTTATTTTTTCCTCGTCTAAGAGTAGGGTGAGCACTTGTAGCACCTCCCATTCATGGTAGGAAGAGGCGGAACATATCTCTTGGGAGGTCATGGGGTTGTAGGCGATGAGGGTCAGCAGCTCTTGAGAAATGATCGCTATGCGTTCTTTTGAAAGGTCTTTTTGCTTGCGCGCTATACAGTGCGAGCAGATGCCACAATCCTGCACAAGTGTTTCCCCAAAGTAGGCAAGCAGAAAGCGCTGGTTACAACTATCGGTTTGTTCTATATAGGCAAGTACGTCCTTGCATTGTGCTTCTTTGTGCTGGTTGAACCACTTGACTTGCGGGGCGATATAGTTGATAGTTCTATCATCATCACGAGGCATGAGGAAGGTGATTTCGGCATCTGTATGCTCGTTTTTGTAGGCGATAAGCCCGTCCTGTTGTAGTTTTTCCAATTGTTGTTGTATTAGGGAGCTGCTTATATGCAGGTTGGCTGCAATAGTTTCTACCCTGAAGGAGATATTTTGCTCATGAATCCCTGCGTACTTACGCATAAGGAAAAAAAGGAGCTCTTTGGCTTGTGGATTTTGGTCAAGATAGCCGATAACCTCTTGGCTGGAGTGGAGGATTTGTACGCTGGCTTTTCTAAAAAAGGCTTGGCTAAGGGCAAGCACCCCATTGCGATCGAGAATCTCCAAGGCCTGATACACCTTAAGGGCATCCATTTGGGTACGTGTGGCGAAATCGGCCAGATTAAAAAAATGGGTAGTACCTTCGCCTTCGCCTATAGCTACCTGAAAGTAGTTACAGAGCTTGGGGAATAGCTCCTTTAGGAAAGGGACGGAGACTTGGCTCCGCTGGGTGTCTATAAGTAGTTTTTTGACATCGTTATCGTTGTATAGGATAATGGCAAAAGCCTTGTGGTTATCACGCCCTGCGCGTCCTGCTTCTTGGAAATAATCTTCTAAGGAGCTGGGCAAGTCCCAATGGATTACAGTACGCACATCGGCCTTGTCTATCCCCATACCGAAGGCATTGGTGGCTACCACTACTTGTACATTGCCCGCTTTCCACATACCCAAGCGCTGGCTCTTCTCTTCGGTGGAGAGGCCTCCGTGAAAGCTGGTGGCCGTAAAGCCTTCATCACATAGGTGTTGAGCCAGCTCCTCGGTCAGTCGTCGGTTGCGAACATAGACGATGCTACTTTCCTTGTTTTTGGTAAGAATACGCCCCAGCCGTTCCCATTTGTCCTCTATATAATAGGTCATATATGCCAAAGTGGGGCGCACAAGACTGCCCTTGATCACTGTGGCCTTAGGAATCTGCAACAGCTGCAATATATCTTCTTGTACCCGATCGGTAGCGGTAGCTGTAAGGGCAACAATAGGCAGGGTGGGGAACCACTGTTTGAATTTTTGGCACTCAAGGTAAGCGGGGCGAAAGTCCTTTCCCCAGTGGGAGATACAGTGGGCTTCGTCTATGACTATGTAGCTTAAGAGGGTGTGCTGCAAGCGGTAAAGCACCTGCTCGTTACTTAGGCGTTCGGGGGCCATATAGAGAAATTTGTAGGCCTCACTCTGCACATTGCCCAGTAGTCGTTCCAGTTCGTAGTGGGGAATGCTCCCTGTAAGGGCTAAGGCGGGAATTCCCTTATCGGAGAGGTTGCGCACTTGGTCTTCCATAAGGGAAATCAGGGGCGAGATAACCAAACACACCCCCTCTTTGGCCATAGCAGGGACTTGGAAACAGAGCGACTTGCCCCCACCAGTGGGTAGCATGGCGAGGGTGTCTTTCCCTTGAAGAATAGCATCAACAATGGGCTCTTGGGCGGGACGAAATTGGTCGTACCCCCAGTATTTCTTGAGTATTTCTAAGGCAAGTGGCTGCATACGGGCATCGTTAGAGCCGACAAAAATACGAAAATAATGACTAATGGTCAATGATTAATGATTAATTGTTAATTCTATTTGCGTAGGTGCATAAAAAGTGCTACCTTTGGCCGTTATTTGCAGCCAATGGAAAAAGTACTACGAATAGGTACCCGTGATAGTGAGCTTGCTATGTGGCAAGCCAAGAAGGTACAATCTCTCTTAGAAAATTTGGGCTATACCACCACCTTAGTTCCTGTAAAATCACAGGGCGATTTGACTTTGGATATTCCCCTATACGAGATGGGTATTACTGGGGTATTTACCAAAGTGCTCGATGTGGCTATGCTACAAGGACATATAGATATAGCGGTACATAGTATGAAGGATGTACCTACAGCACTTCCAAAAGGAATTGTAAAGGGGGCAGTACTGGAGCGTGCCAATGTACAAGATGTATTAGTACATAAGGGAAGTTTGGACTTTCTCTCCATGGCAGAGGCGACCATAGCCACCGGTAGCCTTAGGCGCAAAGCCCAATGGCTTAGGCGCTATCCTACCCATAGGGTGGAGAATCTCAGGGGCAATATAGCCACCCGCCTGCGCAAATTGCAGGAACAACCTTGGCAAGGGGCTATTTTTGCTGCTGCTGCCTTGGAGCGCTTACAGCACGATAACCTACAAACCCTCACCTTAGACTGGATGACCCCAGCCCCAGCCCAAGGGGCGATTATGGCCGTAGCATTAGCCAATGACACCTATGCCCTTGAGGCGCTTGCCCAGATAAATAGCCCAAAGGCAGATACCGAAACCGATATAGAACGCCGCTTCCTCAAGCGCTTAGAAGGAGGCTGTACCGCTCCTATTGGCGCAAGAGCAACTCTTGAAGGTGAGCAGATTTCCTTTGTCGGTAACCTTTTCTCCTTGGACGGACAAAGGGCAGAGGAGGTAAGAAAAACGATTTCTGCTCACCAAATAGGGAATTTCCCTGAAGAGGCTGCCGATACACTTCTTTCCCAAGGAGGGGATGCTCTTATGCAAGAGATACGAAAAGCAATGAATATACAGAAGTAATGCTCGTAAGAATTTTTGATTTTGTCAACAAACACAAATTTTTCTCCCTCCTATGTCTGCTCCTTTGGGCAGGGGTTGCCCTGTGGGGAGTATGGCAGTTGCGCTTTGAAGAAGATATTACCAAGGTGCTCCCACAGAACGAGAAAACGTCCTTGACGGCTAAGGTGCTCAAACAACTGAACTTTGCCGATAAGATTTCGGTTGTTGTAAGCAGGGAAAATACAGGTGATTTTGCTGATATGCAAGCCCTTACCGATGCACTCTGCGATACACTCCGCCAAAGACTTCCTCAGTACTTTACCGATATTCAAGGAATCATTCCAGAAGAGGAGCTTGACAAAGCGTGGGGCTTTGTCTATGAGCATTTACCCTTGTTTTTGGAAGACAAAGATTATGACTACTTAGCCCAAAGACTACAAACCGATAGCCTGCGTGCTTTGGTACAGGGGCACTACCGTATGATGCTCTCCCCCGCGGGTATGGTAGCCCAACAGTTTGTTCGCAAAGATCCATTTTCGCTGACATTCAGAGGATTACAGAAATTGCAAGCCCTCAATATAGGCACAGATCTAACCCTCTCAGAGGGCTATCTTACCACCCAAGACCAGCGGCATATACTCTTTTTTCTCAACCCTGTATTTCAGGGGAGCGATACGGAGCATAATACTGCTTTTGTACATGCTTTGGAGCAGCTACAGGAAAAATTCAATGCCCAATATGCAGGCAAGGCCTCTTGTGAGTTCTTCGGAGCGCCCTTTATTTCGGTGAGCAATGCCTCTGAGATCAAGGCAGATATACTCACTACCGTCCTTATCTCCCTTTCTGCCCTCTGTCTGCTACTTATCTTCTTTTACCGAAGTATAACAGTACCTTTTATAGCCTTTATACCCTCTCTCTTTGGCGTACTTACTGCTTTGGCCTTGCTCTACTGGCTCAAGGGAAGTATCTCGGCCATCTCTATCAGCTTGGGAGCGGTGCTACTGGGGGTTACTATAGACTATTCTTTGCATATCCTCACCCACTACAAGGCTACCCAAGACACACGAGAGCTATATCGTTCGGTTACCACACCTTTGCTACTTAGTAGCCTTACCACTGCGTTGTCTTTCTTCTGCCTGCTTTTTGTACATTCGGAGGTGATGCGCGACTTGGGGATTTTCGCCTCTGTGGGGATCATGGTCTCGGCCTTGCTTTCCTTGCTGCTGATTCCTCATTTCTATAGAAAAAATAAAAACATAGAAGCCCGCAAAACCTTTCTCGACAGGGTAGGGGCTTATCCTTTTCACCAAAATAAATGGGTGGTAGGGGCATCCTTGCTGCTTATATTAGCCAGCCTTTTAGCGTTTCATGAGGTGCGCTTCAATGGCGATATAGCCTCGGTCAATTACCTAAGCGGCCGCTATCAGAAAGCACAACAGCGGCTCGAAACTCTTACCGATAGCAAGTATAAATCGCTCTATACCACTGCTTATGGGCACTCTTTGGACGAGGCACTCAGTCAAAACACTCAGCTCTATCATACCCTTACTCAACTGAAAGCCGAAGGCAAGCTCCAACAATTCTCCTCCTTAGGAGCCGTAGTACTCCCTTTGGCGGAGCAACAAAAACGCCTAAAACGCTGGAGTGACTTCTGGAGTGAGGAGCGTATCAAGGCGCTTGCCCACTCGCTCAGTACTCTTGCTCAAGAGACGGGGTTCAAGTTAGGTATGTATGCACCTTTCTTTGCCTACCTTGAGCAGCCCAAAGTGCCCATTACCAACCTCTCTGATTACGAGGCGCTTTCTGCCCTGCCGATCAAGGATTTTATCACTGAAAAAGACGGCTTCTATACCATAGCTAATTTGGTCAAGCTCAACACAGACCAGCGTGATGCCTTTATACAACAGATAGAACAAAATACACCCGCAATAGTCATAGACCGCAAGCAGATAAGCGAAACATTCTTGGGCAAGCTCAAGGACGATGTACTCGCTTTGGCCTCTTATGCCTCTTTGGCGATTTTCTTTATCCTCTTAGTGTTCTTCCGCCGTATAGAATTAGTTCTGCTAACCCTTATCCCCATTGCTCTTACAGGAGTGGTAACCACCGCCCTGATGAACCTCTTCGGTTTGGAGTTCAATGTCTTTAGCATGATCGTCTGCACCCTAGTCTTGGGGCACTCAGTGGATTTTAGTATCTTTATGACCTGCGCCCTCCAGAAAGATTATTCCACAGGTAAGGACGAATTGCCTGTATATAAGGTATCGGTACTGCTGGCCTCTATCACTACCTTTTTAGCCATAGGGACTTTGATTTTTGCCAAACATCCCGCCCTGCGTTCTATTGCCTCAGTCTCTCTCATAGGGATATTCTCGGCCTTATTGCTAACCTTCGTATTTTATCCGTCGCTCTTTAGGTTCTTTATCTTCAATCGCCCCAAGAAAGGTTTGTCGCCTATCTCGCTGCGTATATTACTAAATACGATTCTATCCATAACCTACTATGTGGTGTTCTCTATCATACTCTCCAATTCGGGTTGGTTGCTCCTAAAGCTCTTGCCCAAGGGGAAAACGCTTTGGCTGCGCACCTTGGCTGCCAAGCTCACCACATCAGTACTCTATTCCAATCCCTTTGTGCGCAAGCGAGTAGAGAACCCCTCTGCGATAGATTTTACTAAGCCTTCGGTGATGATAGCCAACCACAACTCATGGCTCGATACACTCGCTATAGGCATGCTCACCCCACGAGTAAGCTATATGGTCAATGATTGGGTGTATCATTCCGTGGTGTTTGGTCGTTATGTACAAGCGATGGATTTCTACCCCGCCTCCGAGGGAATAGAAAAAGGAATGGAAATATTTGCTAAAAACTTTGCCAATGGTTATTCGGCTATGATCTTCCCAGAGGGCAAGCGCTCCGAGAGCAATGTCATTCACCGCTTTCATAAGGGAGCTTTCCTTGTGGCAGCGCAATTCCACAAGCCGCTGACCCTTGTGTATATACATGGTAATTCCGAGGTACAACCCAAGGGGGATTTCGTCATTTATGACGGTAGTATCACCATAGTAGCCGCCGAGCAGATAGCGCCCGATGATCCTCGTTTTGGTTCGTCTCCAAAAGAACGCGCCAAGCTCATAGGCAGGTACTTCCGAGAGCAGTTTGCCCTACTGCGCCAGCGTATAGAGGGGGAGGACTACCTTAAGAAAAAGCTCTTTCTATGCTACCTATACAAAGAGCCTTATATAGTGCATACCGTCCGAGCTGATTTCCAAAAGCGTAAAAAACAGTATCATGAGCTTTCCCTTGCCCTGCCTGATGATGCCACCATTCTCCATTGGGCAGACGACTATGGCCAGGCCGATTTCTTATGGCTGCTTACCCACCCTCAGCGTACCCTTATCACCATAATTGCCGATGACCACAAGCGTGCCATCGCCGAGCAGTCCTATATCACTCACATTCGCAAAATACAATATTATAAAACCCTTCCCAAAGGGGTAAGCTACGACTGGGTAGTGGATACAAGGGGGGAGGATTGGACGGTGAGGCAATTGGCTCATTAGCAAATTACCTCATTAAATTCTTGTTTATTACAAGAAAAAAACCTATATTTGCACGGCTCAAAAAACGGAACAAGATTAAATTTATCATATATGAAGACCATTAATGATATTTCTTGCAAAGGCAAGAAAGTATTGGTGCGTGTGGATTTCAACGTACCTGTCAATGACCAATTTGAGATTACTGATACCACTCGTATTGAGGCGGCGAAACCTACTATCTTGAAAATCGTTAAGGATGGCGGTAGTGCGATCCTTCTCTCTCACTTCGGACGCCCTAAAGGAAAGGACGATAAGTATTCTTTCTCTCACTTGGTAAAGCAAATAGGTGAGGTACTTGGCGTACCTACTCATTTTGCCCCTGATTGTATAGGAGAAGTGGCTGAAAATACCGCTAAGAACCTGCCTGCGGGAGAGGTACTCCTTTTGGAAAACGTGCGTTTCTACCCTGAAGAAGAAAAAGGTGATGAGGCTTTCGCTGGTAAGCTTGCTAAGCTTGGTGATATCTATGTCAATGACGCTTTCGGTACCGCTCACCGCGCCCATGCCTCTACTACCATTTTGGCTAAGTTCTTCCCCAAGGATAAGTATTTTGGTTACCTCCTTGCCAAGGAAATTGAAAGTATTGACAAGGTAATGAAATCAGGAGAAAAACCTGTAACAGCTATCTTGGGTGGTTCTAAAGTGTCTTCTAAGATTACTATCATAGAAAATATTTTGGATAAGATAGATCACCTCATCATAGGAGGAGGTATGGCCTTTACCTTTATCAAGGCACAAGGCGGACAGATAGGTAACTCTATTTGTGAAGATGACAAATTAGATTTGGCTTTGGATATTCTTAAAAAAGCCAAAGAAAAAGGTGTACAAGTACACCTACCTGTGGATGTAGTAGCTGCTAATGACTTCAATAACAATGCTTCTACTCAAGTGGTGCCTATAGACAAGATTCCTAATGGCTGGCAAGGCTTGGATGCTGGGGAAAAATCCTTAGAAATCTTCAAGAAGGTAATCCTCGCTTCCAAAACTATTCTTTGGAATGGCCCTGTAGGGGTGTTTGAAATGCCTAATTTCGCCAAAGGAACCATAGCTGTAGGCGAATTTGTAGCCGAAGCAACAGCTAAAGGTGCCTTCTCTTTAGTAGGTGGAGGTGACTCTGTAGCTGCGGTAAAACAATTTGGTTTTGAGGACAAGGTAAGCTATGTATCCACTGGAGGTGGTGCTATGCTTGAAAGCTTAGAAGGTAAGATTCTCCCTGGTATCAAGGCTATCAATGATTAAGTATGAAGCATACAAGAGTAAGGGCGAATCATGATTCGCCCTTATTTTATATAAAAAACTCGTAAAAACAAAACGTTTTTCTTAACCCAATAATAATATTCTACAGAGCAGATAAAAAGATTTCATATTTAGAAAAACTTTTAGAAATAGTATTGTAGTTTTGCATGATATTTGAGGCAATAACTAATGACTAATCACTAACAACTAACAACTACATTGGATACAAAAGAAATTTTAAAAAAAGTACGTAAGATAGAGATAAAGACCAAGAAATTGAGCGATAATATCTTTGGAGGGGAATATCATTCGGCGTTTAAGGGACGCGGAATGACCTTTAGCGAAGTGCGACCTTACCAATATGGAGATGATATTCGCAATATTGATTGGAATGTAACGGCACGCTACAATGAGACCTATGTAAAGGTCTTTGAGGAGGAGCGCGAACTGACCCTGATGCTACTGGTAGATGTCAGTGGAAGTGAGCTCTTTGGCTCTCTGCAACAGTTCAAGAATGAGATCTTGACCGAAATAGCAGCTACTCTGGCTTTTGCTGCCTTGCAAAATAATGACAAAACAGGGCTGATTCTTTTCTCTGACCAGATAGAGCTGTATATCCCTCCTAAAAAGGGCAAGTCGCATATCCTACGTATCATACGCGAACTCATAGAGTTTCAGCCTAAAAACAGGCATACCGATATAGCCAAAGCCTTTGAGTTTCTCAACAAGGTAACCAAGAAAAAGACTATCGCCTTTGTGTTATCGGACTTTATTGGAAGCAATTACCAAAAGCCCTTACAGATAGCCGCACGCAAGCATGACCTTACAGGTATTCGCCTATATGACCCCAGAGAGATGAGCCTGCCGAATGTGGGGCTTATATTGGCCAAAGATGCCGAGAGTGGCGAGCTTTCTTATCTGGATACTACTTCTGCGGAAGTACGCAAGGCCTATGAGCGTTTTTATAAGGAACGTACCGATTATTTTGAGACTACTTTCCGACGCTTAGGGGCAGGGGTGCTTCAGTGCCGTACCGATGAGAGTTACACAACCAAATTATTAGGATATTTCAAATACAGAGCCTGATGTATATAAGAATTAGTTTGTTTTTAGTCCTTTTTCCTGTCTTTCTCTATGGGCAGCAGGTAGGTGTATCGGCCTCAGCGGATCGCCAGCAGATAAAGATAGGGGAGGAGATACGCTATAGAATCTCGGTAGAGACAGATTCTACAGCTCAGGTGTTTTTTCCAACAGCAGACCAGTTTGCCCCCTTTGAAGTGATTCAAGAAGACAGGATAGATACGCTGCGCGAACATGACAAGATGCGATTGATAAAGGAATACGGCCTTACTCAGTTTGACACAGGTCATTACGTATTGCCGCCTTTGCGTATTGATGTCAATAGGAAGGAATACACCACCGATTCACTGCGTTTTGCAGTGCAAAATGTGGTGATTGATACCCTTAATAATCCACCACTTTACCCTGTAAAATCCGCTTTGGAGATAAAAGAAGCTACTAACAAGGCCTCATCGGGATGGGTGTGGCTTATAATAGGGCTTCTTGTGGGGCTTGCTCTGGGGGTATATTGGTTTATTCGTAGAAGGAAAAAGCGAAAAATAGAGAATCCAGAGGAAATACTTCCACCTTTTGACCGAGCACTCCTCAAGCTAAAGAACCTCAAAGACTCTCGCTATCTAATAGAGTCCAACCATAAGGAATACTACTCAGTCCTTACCGATATTATCCGTAAGTACTTGGAAGAAGAGATCCATATTGCCGCTACCGAGAGTACTACCGATGAATTATTGAGCAAGCTACAAGTATTCTTGGATGCAGGCAAGCTGCACCTCTCTTCTGATGTAGTAGAGGAGCTTAGAAAGGTACTGCGCAAGGCCGATTTGGTGAAGTTTGCCAAGTCAAAGCCAGAGGATTTTGAGGCCGAAAACGATCGTAAGTCTATAGAAACCATAGTGGTAAAGACCAACGAAGGCCTACCCGATGTCTCTGAACAAGAGCAAGACATGGAGGATATCTACCAGAGAAAACGTATGGAAGCCCAGCGCAAGAAGCGCCGCAATAGGTATATCATCATAGGCTCGGCGGCTAGTGTGCTACTGCTGCTGATGC
>CAJZFM010000053.1 GCA_915070235.1 uncultured Capnocytophaga sp.
TCCAGATTAAGGACTTCAAAGAGGCTATTTGGTGGTTTATCGCCCATACGACCGATTATATGGACGCAGAGAAAGAAACGATTGTCTCCCAATACTCTACCGTACCGCGTGATGACTTCCAGCGTGGTGCTATAGATGTGGATTGGTACCATCGCGTACATAAGGCGGTGGGCAAAGAGGGCTGGAAGCTGATCCAAGAATCGGCCAAGTACCTCTCTGACGGTATGGGCTATCGCCGCGTAAAGCTCTATTCAGCGGTGCTTACAGGAGAGATTAAGTTGGACGAAGTAATCCAAAAAATTACTGAAAAGAGAGACAAAGACTATGTTATGGCCTTAGGACTAGTGCCTATCAACAAAAAGAAGGAAGAGGAGGACTTAGTAAGGCGTTATAACCTCTTGCAAACCTTCCTCAAGGAAAGTAAACAGTTCGGTCAGCAACGCCAAGAGAGCGAGAAGAATGCGGTGGAGATAGGTCTGGACAACCTCTCCCGCAATGCAGGCTATGAGGATAGTATCCGCTTTAGCTGGGCTATGGAGGCCAAGGCAACCCAACAGATTATGGAAAAGGCAACCCTTACCTTGGACGACACCACTATTAAGTTGGTTGTTGACGAACAAGGCAAGGCAGAATTGGAAGTAACCAAAGGCGACAAGACCCTGAAATCTATCCCTGATAAGTATAAGAAGAATAAGGAAGTAGAAGCGCTCAAGGACAGCAAGACCTACCTAACAAAGCAGTACAGCCGTACCCGACTATCTTTGGAACAAGCCATGCTTTCCCAAACGCTCTTTACCGCTGCTGAATTGGCCAAAATCTTGGAACACCCAGTGGTAAAGGCAATGCTTAGCAAGCTCGTACTATTTAACCCTGAGACTCAGGCTTCTGGCTTCTGGCAAGACGGTAAGCTCTTAAGTGCCGAAGGTACTCTTACCCCGCTCAAGGCAACCGATAAGCTGCTGATTGCACACCCAAGCCATTTGTTCTATGCGGTACAGTGGGATTTGTATCAAAAATATCTCTTTGACAAGGAAATCAAGCAGCCATTCAAGCAGGTATTCCGTGAACTCTATATTCCTACTAAGGACGAGCTGGAGACCAGCAACCGCAGTGAGCGCTACCAAGGTCACCAAGTACAACCTCAAAAGACAGTTGCCCTACTTCGTGGTCGTGGCTGGACAGTCAATTATGAGGAGGGACTCCAAAAAGTATATCACAAGGAAGGTTTCCGTGCGACGATCTATGCAGCAGCCGACTGGTATACGCCTTCGGATGTGGAGGCGCCAACGCTAGAGTATGTAGTCTTCTACAATCTAAAGGACGGCAAGGAAGTACCGATGAAAGAGATCAACCCAGTGATTTTCAGTGAGGTAATGCGCGATGTGGATTTGGTAGTCAGCGTAGCCCATGTAGGAGGGGTTGATCCCGAAGCCTCTCATAGCACTATGCAGATGCGTAGCGCTTTGGCTCGTGAGAGTGCACGTCTGTTCAAGCTACAGAACGTAGAGGTCAAGGAGCGTTATATTCTTGTTAAGACCGAGCATGGGGATTACAGCCTGCATCTGGGTAGTGGTATGATTAGCAAGAGTGGCCTACAGATCAACGTAGTAGCCGTACAGAGCCAACACCGTGGCCGAGTATTCCTCCCCTTTGTAGATGACGACCCGAAGACCGCCGAGATTATCAGTAAGATGAAGCTCCTTTCCGAAGGAAAAATCTATTAAGTGAAAAACGAAAAGTGAAGAGTGAAAAACGAACTCTTCACTTTTCTCTTTTCGTTATTCACTTAACGGTTCATGCTCAAAAATACACCTCTCATGATATTTTTTCAAAAATGCTTTTTTTATTAAATTTTTTTTATACCTTTGCTTTTGATAATAGGCGAGGACTATGAGTTTTGTAAGCATAGGTAGTCCTGTGTCTAATCATTTGTTTAACAATAAGTTATAAACAAAAGTTGATAACCTTTGTGAATAACTACGCATTTATAAGATAATCAAAAACATACCATCATGAGAAGGTTTTTGTATTTTTTAGCCGTTTTGGGCGCTGTCTTTTTCTCTACAGAGATGTGGGGGCAGGGATTTAACACCCCTCGTTGGAATAATGGAGGGGCGAGTCTCCGTGGCGATTTTGCATTGATTGGGAACAATACAGTCAATACAGCAGCTGATCCTAATAATTCCTATAATATACGGAATGGTGTAACCTTGAGAGGTTATTTCCCAATGGCTTATATAGATATAGATGGTGATCCAAGTACCTTTCAGTCCAGTGCGGCTTCTTTGGCTATTTCCTCAGCCAATCAGGCCTGCTTGCGTGTAAAGTGGGCGGGTCTCTATTGGGGAGGTTATTACCAAAATGATCAAGGAGATGTAAGAACGATAAAGTTCAAAGTACCAGGAGGTAACTACGTGAATGTTACCGCACAGCAGCACTATAGTGGTCAGCCTGAGATGTATTCTTGCTTTGCAGATGTAACTTCTTTGTTGCAACCTTTAGGTAATCCTAATGGAGAATATATGGTTGCCAATGTCAAGACTACCTTGCGCCCCAGATACTGGGCTGTTTCTGCGGGGTGGGCACTCTATGTGGTATATGAGGATATCAGTGCTAAGAATAAGAAGATATCTATCTATGATGGTTATACTACTGACCGTACCCGAATCAACATACATGGTTTCCAGACTATTCCTGCAGGTCCTGTAAAAGCCCATATGGGGGTTACAGCACTACAAGGAGAGGACTTCTTGGTAGGAGACCAATTCCAATTGAATGGACACAAATTAGGGACAGGTGGAAATGTAAACAATAAAGACAACTTTTTTGATTCAAGTGTTTCCAAAGACCATGTTTATACCACCAATAGGCGTCCTGCATCAACCAATACTTTAGGGTTTGATGCGGATGAATTCCAGCTGGATAACCCTGGCAATAGTGTCTTGGGGAACAATGCCACTTCAGCTAATATATATCTGACAACCAATGGTGACGTATATGTACTTACTTCTGTAGCCTTTGCGGTGGAGACTATAACTCCTCAGATAGAGATAGAGAAAAAGGTATTAGGAGTACGATCAGGCCAGTGGGTGGATTTTACCAACCAGCAAGTGGACTTTGAGACTCAACTGAAATACACCCTCCGCTTCCGTAATATAGGGAACGATGGGGTGCGCTCGGCCGTGCTTGAGGACTTGCTTCCCTTGGGGGTTACTTATGAGAACTTTGAAGCCCTCCCTACAGGAGTTACTTTCGCAGGAAAAACAGATAACTACAACAATACAGGGCGTACCTTGGTGAAGTTCAATGTGGATCCCACTTTGCTTACCCCTTCACCTACAGCGCCTTTCTCAGCCTATATTACAATTAATGTAAAACTACAGCCCGACTGTAATAACCTGATAGATTTCTGTTCCAATGAGATAAGGAACCAAGCCGAAATGGTCTATCATGCTGCCTTGGATGGTTCCCAGGGGCGTACAGGTTCCTTTAATGTAAGTGCAGGAGCTTGTGCCGTAGCGGATGCTTCTCCTACCAATATCTTTGTCAAAGACGATACTTGTACCCCACAAGACTTGCCTTTCTGTGGGAATATGACCCTCAAGGGTGGGGCTGGTTTTGCTGCTTGGAAATGGACAAAAGAGGGAGATCCGTCTTTCTTGGTAACCACTCAGGACTTACCGATTTCTTCCCCTGGGGTGTATTGGGTAGAGCGTACCCCACCGGCAGGTGTAGGAAATCGTTGTAATAACAAGCTTAGAATAAAATATAATGTACAGACCCGTCGTGGAGACGACGAGCACCCTATGCGAAATGCCTCTTATATTACCGAGCGCAAGACGTGTAATATTACAGGTATAGAGTATCTTGGCTTCTCTGTATGTAACAATAGTCAATCTTTGGTAATTGATAAGGCCACTCTTTCCGATTCTCAGGTGATATGGTTCAAGTACAATCGTCAAGTACCGGCCAGTGATTGTCCTCCTTCAGTGGCACATAGTGGTATAGAGGGAGATAGCAACTGGACAAGAATCGGTTCAGGCAAAACCTATAACCTCACCGCTGCCAATGTGGACGCCAATGGTTCAGAATTTGCCGTACTGCTAAAGTATACCAACTGTCCGCTTACTTATCACTTCCGTGCCTATAAGGGAGAAGTTGATTATACAGTAACACCAGAGAACATCATCTGTGGAGATGGTAAGATCAAGGTATCCAATATCCCATCAGGAACTTTCCAATACAAATTAGAAGGACCTGCCTCCTCCGCTTATCAAGATGTACCAAGTGGGCGATCAGCTTTTGACATTCCTGTAACTCGCCCAGGAGCTTATAGAGTGTTCTTGCGCCCTAAGGTAACTCAGTTCCAGGATAATGTATGTGAGTATATCAAGCCCGTTACTATAGAACAAGTAACAGATACCGATGTCGCTACCCTTACCCAAGTGGAGGAAGTACAGTGTGTAAGTAGCAATCCTGCCTCTGGTAAGATGCGTGTGGTGATCAACTCTCATACAACCCTCCCTGTGGAAGTTACTGTAAAGAAGGGTGCCACCACTATTGTCTCTTATCGTGTAACCAACACTACCGAGATGAACTCTGACTTTACCTCAGCTAAGAACGCTCTCTATAGCTTAGCGGCAGGCAATGACTACTCGGTAACGGTAACACCTACTTATAAGACGGGTTGTGCTCCTACTATCAATAACTTTGAGATCACTCAGGTGCCTGAGCTAAAGATCAATAATGCCGCAGCCAAGACCATTACCTGTGGCTTAGATAAGGTCTTTACCATTACAGTACAAGGAGGAAAGCTTAGCCATCCGACCAATGGTCGCTACTCCTTTATAGTGAAGAACCAAGCAGGAACTGAAACCTATGATAATTCAGCAACCTTTGAGGGACAGGCGGGTACTCCTTCGGTACATACCTATACCCTTACCGTGAAAGACCCATGGACAGGCCCTGGCTCTAAGGTGTATAAGATAGCTGTTTATGACCAAAATAACTGTGTAGCCACACGAGATATTACTTATAACTATCAGGACAAACCTGAATTTAACTTAGTAAAAGTAATGGATGCTGTCTGCGGCCCTGCTACAGGTTCATTGAAAGTCAATATCACCAATGCAGGTTTCACAGCAAGAGCATCAGAGTATACCATAATATATAAGCTGATCAAGAAGAATACCAATGGTACTTGGCCAGATTGGAATAGTGCGATTAAGAGCCAGAGCGATCCTACTTTCACAGGCTTAGCTCCGGGGGACTATCGTGCCCGTATCTATTATACCAAGGGTACAGTAACTTGTAGTTATCCTGAGGACTGTGTGATCTATACCCCACAAGGGGGTGGAGCACCTACTACAGCATGTAACCCACCACATACCGACCCAAGAGAGGCTAAGATAGAAAGCGGTAATGGCCCTATCCGTGCTTTTGCAGGGGTGATACAGTTGCCTTGTGAAACGCCAGCAAACTCCGCGGAGATCTTGGTAGCCAATGTATCGGGAGGAATAAGTACTAACTACCAGTACAAATTGGATGGAGGCAGCTGGGGAACTAACAAGCGCTTCCCCAATATTGCTCCAGGTACCCATATCGTATCGGTAAGAAATGTGCCTGATGCCAATGGTAACTATTGTGAATGGACAGAGACAGTACAGGTACCTTCTCCTATAGCTAAGCCAACACTCAATGGTACAATTAAGTACGATTGTGATGGTCGTGCGCGTATGGAGGTTACCACTGACAGAGCAGATTATAGCTATACCACCGTACATACCCCTACCGATGGAGCGAATGCAGCAGCCTTGCCAACTGCTCCTACCACAGCCTTTACCGCAGGTAGTGTACCTAAAGTAGATTTCCCTAATATCACTACCACAGGAGTACAGACTGTAAGGGTATTCTATAAGCAAACAGCCAGTCCTAACAAGATAGTACTGATGCAGGAAGACTTTGGAACAGGAGGCCCAGAGCCTTATCCTGGTGTTAATCATGGTTTGTTCCAGTTTAGAGATCCAAGAGTAGATCCTGTAGGAACACCTACTCAGTATACAAGGGCCTCTTACAATGATTATTATGGAGGTGGAGCAAGTTCTTTCTATAGAACTAGGCTACCTTACTATCCTGCCGATCGAAGAAACGCTTGGGTACCTCCTATAGTTGGATCTACAACAGGACAACCAGATGATCGTTATCTCTATGTAGATATGGCCAACAATACCTATGGACAGGTGTTCTTGGAAAAGGAAGCAGAGATAGAACCTCATGCCAAGATAGAATTTGACTATAAGATTAGGAGTTATAACTCACCTATGACATGGAGACCGCTTACCCATCCAAATATGCAGATTCGTATAGTGGATGCAGTATCGGGTACTGTCTTAGGCTCTATAAACTCTGGACGAATACCTCATAATAGTATATGGAATACCGTATCTTCCGCAAGTTTGGGAGGTATAGACCCAGGTGCAGCAACACGAGTAAAGATACAGTTCTTGAATATGGAGAACGACTCTTTTGGTAACGACTTTGCCATAGACGATATCTATGTATATCAAGAACCTAAGGCTTGTACCAGCAGTTATATAGACATTACCTCTCAGGTAGAGGATACCGATAGTAAGAAACTCAAAATAACCGCTCATACGGCTACAGAGGAAACATGTAATAATAGCAATGATGGTAAGATAGAGTTTACCGTAGCTAACTATGGTATTAACTACAAGTGGCGTGTGGTAAAAAGAGGTACTACCCAAGTGGTTCAGCAAGGTACTCATAACAGAGATATCCACACAGTAACCGGCTTGCCAGCGGCCTTGTATACCTTAGTCATTACAGATACACGTCAGGCAAAATTCTCTGACAACCAACCTTGTGAAGTGTCTCAAGACTTTGAGATCAAGCGTAATCCTGCTATGGTGGTAACACCTAACAGGACGGAGGCTTACCTAAACTGTGGAGTGGATAGGGAACGTCTTGTAATATTTGGGCAGAACAATTCAACGCTTAATGGGCTCTTCAATATCACAGGAGGTAAGCAGCCTAATCCTTCTATCCTCAAGTATACCATTAAGGTAAAGAATTTGGGCAATAATAATGAAGAAGCAGTTACACCGGATAGTCAGGGAGTATACCGATACACTTTCTCAGCAGCTAAGTATAAGATCACTATAGTGGATGACAATGGCTGTAATGATGGAGCTAGCTATATCTTTGAGATGAAGGAACGCAATAAGCTTGCTTCTATAGATGTAGCTTATACAACCAACTGTAACCCTGGTACAGGTATAGGAGATTTGGAAGTTTCTCATACATGGGTAACAACAGGCAATGGAGGCACGCTTCAGTACCAATGGAAGAAGAAGACAGATGCTGCTTGGTCAGCAGACAGTCCAAGCAATGTAATCCCAGCAAGTATAGTTTCCGGATGGGAAAAAGGTGTACCTTATCTGATAAAAGCACATGATGAGTTTTCTTGTGGAGCAGAGAAGGAAGTAATCATCTATGCACCTATAGAAAACTTGCTCACGGCTGACTATACTGTGGTACAGCCAGCGAACGCTTGTCCACCAGCGACACCCACACCTACCCCATCCTCTATTACAGTAAATAGAGTAAGAAGTGGTAACCCATCGCCAAGCTATCAATATGCGTTTGTGCCAGCAGGTAATACCCCTAATCCAACAGACTATGCGGCTTCCAATACCAAGTCAGGCTTGGCAGCAGGTCGTTATGATATCTATATTAAGGATGCCAATGCTGTACCAGAGACTTGTGGTAAGAGGGTAGTTTCCAGTGTAGAGATCAACAATCTTGTACCTACAGGTATGGACTTAGACGGAGGCGGACTACCTATAAGAACAGAGAAGAGTGCTTATTGTGATAACATAGGAGGAGCGGTAATTCTTCAGAAGTTCTGGGGTAAGGGGCCATTTAGAATAGAGGTAGAGCGTACCTCATCCCCTGTAAGTACAGAAATCTATAACATACCACGAACAGCAGTACCAGGTAAGGTAACCATAGCACCTGCTACTCCACCTAATGTGGGCTTGATGACTGTAACCAACTATGCGATAGAGAACCTATCGGCAGGAAACTATACCCTTAGAGTATATGATGAAGGTAATGCCGATTGTCAGCCTATGGGCTCAACAGTATATAGTTTTACTATAAACCCTATGACATGGGCAGGTACTCCTTCGATAGCTTATTCAACCCCTGGCTGTAACGCTACGAATATGGCTTTTGCAGTGAAGATCACTCATGATGCCACTCCAGCTACGGATTATGAGGTTGTCTATAGGATAGTGAAGCGCAATGGTGGTCGTGTGGTAAATGGTGCTTGGGTAAGAGAAGTTGATACCGCGCCAACTATCAATGGACTTACAGGTAATATAGGTTATGCTATATTTGACAACGAACCTATAGACAATACCCTTGAGGTAGAGGCAGCCTTGGTAAGAAAGAAATCAGGAACTAATCCTACCTATGTAGATACTGATGTACTTTGTACCACTGAGATCACAGGTATTTCCTTAGTGAGACCTGATGATACGGCTAATGTACATTTGAATGCCACTCAGGTGGGTACTTGTCTTAGCAATTATGATGTAACTGTACGCTTTGGGGCAGCTAACACCACTTATACCAATGTGAGGTTCTACCTCAACAATGATGGTACAAGCTCACCAATCAAATCATGGCCTACTTATGCTGCAGGAGCCACCCCAGCGACAACGGCACCTGCACACACTATCAGTGGCCTTACCCGTGGTAGAAACAACATCATATATATACATTATATTGATGGTTCAGGCACTGCATGTAAGACCCTTCGTACGATTACAGAGCCTACCACACCGGTAACTATACAAGCGGATATAACAGGAAACAATATAGCGAATACTTGTAGCCCAAGTATGGTGAACTTTGATATATTGGTAACAAGTGGAGCACCTACTCAGTATAAGATATACAAGAGAGAGACCTCAGGAAGCTTGACTTTATTGGCAGGGCCTACCACTATACCAGCAGGTTCGCCATCAACACCACCTATGCCAACAGGTACGGTATATACCTTGCCGCTAAGTACCACTATAACTACTCCTACCAAGTTTGTTGTAGGCCTTATAGATGGTCTAGGCTGTGAGTGGATGACGCATGATATCATAGCTAACCCAACCCCAGCCAGTGCATTGGTGAAGTTGGATCCAGCAAGTAAGTTTAGTGTATCGGCTAACTCAGAGCCTATCAGTTGTGCCACAGGAAAAGGAAAACTGATAGTAACGGCTTCTGCCACAGGAGGTGTAGGACCATTTACCTTTAGCTTCTTGAAGGGTACAGGCGCTCATGAGAATGCATTCCTCAGACGTAACATACAAGTGAGAAATGTGGCAACCTCAGGAACACAGGTAGAGTTTGACTTTAAGGATAGTGATTTTGATATAACAGGTACGCCTGATGTATGGTGGAGGACAACTTTCCCTAGCTTGACCTTTAGGCTTAGAATTACAGACCAAGCCACAGGCTGTTTCATAGACTTGACAGCTTCAGGAAATGATTTGAAGAACTTTATCAATAGCCGCCACAAAGCGCACTATGATATAGCTATCAATCCGACAGGTACAGGAGCAGAGGCATGTGATAATACACAACAGAATTACATGCTTAAGATAACCTTGTCTGACCTCAATGCCTCAGGAGCGACCGTAGCACAACCTACGGATTATGAATACTCTATAGATGGAGGGGTTACTTACACCACCTTCTCTAACACCCCAGGAGGTGTGCCAGGAAGTTACGTAGTGGAAGTGCCAGTACCAGTGTTCTTTGACCATACCAAGGTGAAAGTACGTAGTAAGTTGAGTGCTTGTGAGTCAACCCTTACCACACCTTCGGCTTCCTTACCAGGAACGAACCAGCGTCTTACTTATCCTAAGTTGGCCTTTACAGCCACTAAGACTCAGGATGTAGCTTGTGATTCGGGAGGAAACTACACAGCTAAGTTCAAAGCAGTGATTACCAATGGTACAGGACAAGAGTTCTTACCATCATCTATCCTACCACCAGCGGTGATAGGAGGTGGTAACCGCTACGAGATCAAGGTAACCTATCGTACAACGAATACACAAGAGAACAGACAGGCAAGTCCATTTACAGCGCCAACGGGTTCTACCGCTATTGGTTCTACTCCAGTAGATACCAATGTAACTGAACAGGATATAAGTGTAGCCTCTGCCCCTGGAGGAACAGAGCTTTATTATACTGTATGGATCAAGGATAAGGGTAACAAGTACTGTACTGATTATATCCCAAGTGCACCTATAAAGGTACTTCCTGCCGAAACGACAGCTGATCTTAATGCACGCCATAAGGTAGAGGGAGCTGATGTAGAACAGCAGAATGCTTGTACAGGTACAACGGGTACTAAGGGAGCTTTTGAGTTTACAAGGAATACCACTCCAGCATCACCTGCGATAGCTCGTGAGGATGTAAGCTTTG
>CAJZFM010000054.1 GCA_915070235.1 uncultured Capnocytophaga sp.
AAAAGTAAAAGATAAAAAGTAAAAGGTAAGAGTACTACTCAGACCTTTTACTTTTTACTTTATCAAGTACCATTATTAGTCACTTGTCATTTGTCACTTGTCACTTGTCATTTATTAAAGACTTTATCAATAGCCTCTTGGTGACGAGCTTTGTGGCGCTTAGGACTACCTGGGGCTGGAGCGGAGTAGGCATTCATAGCTGCTAATCTCCATGGTACTAAGTCAAAGTTCATAAGCATATAGCCATAAGCACCCATGTTCTTAGGATCTTCTTGTGCCCATACATAGTCAGTTACTTTAGGATAACGAGCTATCACCTCTTTGAGTTGTTCCACAGGAAGCGGGAAGAGCTGCTCGATACGTACCAAAGCTACATCATTTCTGCCTAATTTCTCACGTTCTGCAAGCAAATCGTAATAGAAACGTCCTGAACAGAATACAAGAGTAGTTACCTCATCTGGATTTACCTGTGTATCGTCCAAAACTTCTTGGAAATGACCGCTAACCAATTCATCTACAGAGGAAATTACCAAGGGGTGACGGAGCAAGCTCTTAGGAGAAAGGGCAATAAGCGGCTTTCTAAATGGTGCCTTGAGCTGGCGACGTAGCAAGTGGTATATATTGGCTGGTGTAGTACAGTTGGTTACATACATATTCTGGGTAGCACATAACTGTAAGTAGCGCTCCAAGCGAGCAGAGGAGTGCTCAGCACCTTGTCCTTCATATCCGTGAGGCAAGAGCATTACCAATCCGCTCTGGTTCTTCCACTTATCTTCCCCACAACAGATATATTGGTCCATCATGATCTGTCCTCCATTGGCAAAATCACCAAATTGTGCTTCCCAAATGGTCAAGGTATTAGGTGCTGTAAGGGAGTATCCGTACTCAAATCCCAATACACCATATTCGGAAAGCAAGGAGTTATATACATGGAGCTTGCCTCCGCCCTGTGCCGTAATATAAGTAAGCGGTAGGATTTCCTCTTCGGTCTCTTCTGCCTTTACTACCGCATGGCGATGAGAGAAAGTACCACGGCCTACATCTTCGCCAGAGAGGCGTACATTATATCCCTCAGAAAGGAGGGTGGCAAAAGCCAAGTGCTCGGCCAATCCCCAATCTACTTTCTGTTGTTCAAAATAGATGCTTTGGCGATCCTTAATAATCTTAGAAATCTTATTGATAAACTTCTTATCTTCTGGTAGTGCGGTAATTAAGGCCGCTAATTCGTCCAATTTGTTTCTATCAAAAGAGGTATCTACCCTTTGGAGCATCTCTTGAGCAGAGGCAATATGATCAAAGCCTTGCCATTCGTTCTGCATAATTGGCTGAATAATAGTCAATTCTTTCTTGCGTGATGCCTCCAATTCTCCGTCCAAGTAGTTGCGATATTGTTCTTCGTAGGCCTCTATTTCTTTGGCAGTAATAACTCCTTCTTGGACGAGCTTCTCGGTATAGATAACTGTAGGGTTGTGGTGGCTTCCTATAAGTTTGTACAATACAGGTTGGGTAAAGCGTGGTTCGTCCCCCTCATTATGACCATATTTGCGGTAACCTACCAAATCCAAGAATACATCATGACCGAAAGCCATACGATATTCTAAGGCCAAAAGTACCGCATGTACCACAGCCTCCGTATCATCGGAATTGACATGTATGATAGGAGCTTGGAATCCCTTGGCTATATCAGTACAATAAGTGGTAGAACGAGAGTCAAAAGGATTGGTAGTAAAACCTATTTGGTTATTAATCACTATATGAATAGTCCCTGCTGTCTTGTAACCACGTAGGCGCTCCATTTGCATCACCTCATATACAATACCTTGTCCTGCCACGGCTGCATCACCATGCATTACGATAGGTAATACTTGAGAAGGATTTTGAGCGTAGTGGTTGTCCTGCTTAGCGCGAGTAATCCCTTGTAAGACAGCACTCACTGTTTCCAAGTGAGAAGGGTTGGGAGCCAAGTTAAGCAATACTTCCTGCCCTTTGGCTGTTTTGTGCAAGGTAGTCAGTCCCAAGTGGTACTTCACATCTCCGTCAAACTCAGGGTTAGGGTAATCCTTACCGTCAAACTCGGAGAAAACATCTTGAAGATTCTTACCCAAGATATTCACCAATACATTAAGACGACCGCGGTGTGCCATACCTATTACGACCTCCTTGACGCCTTTGCGATCAGCCGCTGTTTCTATCAGGGCGTCCAAAGCAGGGATTAAGGCCTCATTCCCCTCCAAGGAGAAGCGTTTTTGACCTACATATTTATTATGGAAAAAGTTCTCTAAAGCAGTAGATTCTGCTAATTTCTGTAAGATACGTACTTTTTCTTCCTTTGAGAAAGTAGCAGTATAGTCGCCTGTATATATTTTTTCTTGGAACCACTTTTTAGCCTCAGCATTGTCCAAATGTTCAAACTCTATACCTACATTCTTGGTAAAGGTATCCTCCAATTTTTTAAGAATAGCAGAGAGTGGAGAGGCAGGTAAGTATAGCTCCTTGGCAGCCTCAAAGACTGTAGAAAGGTCTGCTTGAGAAAGGCCAAACTTCTCTAAAGGGAAAGCCACCTGAGCGTTGCGTACTCTAAGGGGGTCTATCTGAGCCAAGAGGTGCCCCTGTTGCTGATAAGCCTTGATAAGGTTCAACACTCTCAATTCTTTCTCTACCTTGTCCGATACAGGCAAAGAAGCTACTTGAGAGGTAGCCACTTGGGGGGCTGGCTCAGAAGAAAGGGCTACTTCTTCAAAGAAATCGTCCCCATAGCTCTCACGAGCAAAATCAAATCCTTGGAAAAACGCGCGCCAACTGGCCTCTACTGAGTCGGGATTCTCCAAATACTGGTCGTACAAATCTGCAAAAAACTGGGTGTTTGCAGCATTAAGAAAAGAATACTTATCCATAAAGAATATTAATTTTTATGACGAAAATTTCTATCATTGATATTACGGACAAAGATACGAAAAATTAATGACAAAGCCAGCATTTTTCATTAGTTTTTTTTAAGCGGTTAGCTTCTTACGCAGAGAGTGAATTGCCTCACATACTTGCTTACACGAGTTTGCCCTTGCTCACTCTTCATTCTTCACTCCTCACTCTTCATTCTTCACTCCTCACTCTTCATTCTTCACTTTTCACTCTTCATTCTTCACTTAATTGCTCTTCACTTCCTTCGCGTGCTTAAATCGGTTATGTGTCCATAGGTAATACTCTGGGGCACGGCGTATCTGTGCCTCAAGTAGTTGGGTAAAGGTATCGGTAATTTCGTGAGCTATAGTATCGGAAGGGTCTTCGGTGATAGGAACGAAAGTAGCTACGTAATACCCTCTGCGTTTTTTCTGTATATCACAGAATACCACGGGTATATTGAACTGCTTGGCAATACGCTCAGCCCCTGTAAATACAGGTACTTCCACTCCCATAAAAGTACGCCAATAAGCCTTGGTTGGTGAGGGTGACTGGTCACTGGCTAAGCCATAAGCACAGCGCACTCCTTCATGCTGTAAGCGACGGATCTCCTCTATAGCCTTGTAGCGGGAGATGAGATAGCTATGGAACTTCTCCCTGAGCCTACGTACAAAACGGTCAAAGTACTTATTGGTAATAGGCGTATAAAGGGCATAGGAAGTATGGGGAATCTGAGCGGCCAAGGAGAGTAGCCACTCATAACTATTGTAGTGCCCACACATGATGATGACACTCTTCCCCTTGTGGTAGTAGTCCTCCAACAGTTCCTTGTTGGTATAGGTCATACGCTGCTGCATTTGTGCCTGCGAAAGCCCCATGGTTCTTACCATTTCCAAGAAAATATCACAGAAATGATGATAGAAAGCCGCCTCTATCTGCTTGATTTCAGCAAGAGGTTTTTCAGGGAAGGCCAAGCAAAGATTACGCCTTACCACCTTTTTGCGGTAGCCTATAAGTCTATAGATAAGAAAGCATATCCCATCCGATAGCCCATAGAGCAACCTATCGGGTAGGTGTGCTATAAGCCATAGGAAGGGATAAGCTACATAAAAGACAAGGCCTTGCATGGGCTATATTTCTCGGTTGACATCCCACTGTTCGAGGTACTTGGCTACTCGCTGTACAAACATGCCTCCAAGTGCTCCATTGACCACCCTATGGTCAAAGCTGTGGGAGAGCATGAGCTTATAGCGAATGGCAATCACATCACCTTCGGGCGTTTCCACCACCGCAGGCACCTTCTGTATGGCACCAATGGCCAAGATACCCACTTGAGGTTGGTTGAGAATAGGCGTACCAAAGAGATTGCCAAAAGCCCCTATGTTGGTTACTGTGTAAGTACCATCTTTTACCTCATCAGGCTTAAGTTTGTTCTCACGGGCACGTTTGGCCAGATCATTCACACTCTTAGCCAAACCTACCAAACTGAGTTGGTCTGCATTCTTAATCACAGGGACGATGAGGTCTCCGTTAGGTAAGGCCGTAGCCATACCTATATTGATTTGTTTTTTCTTAAAGATACGTTCGCCATCGGTGGAGATGTTCATTAAAGGAAAATCGCGCAAAGCTTTGGCCACTGCCTCTATAAAGATAGGGGTAAAGGTAAGTTTCTCTCCCTCACGAGCTTCAAAAGCCTTTTTGTTCTTATTGCGCCAATTCCAAATACGGGTCACATCTACTTCAATGAAGCTGGTGGCATGAGCTGACACATGCTTGCTCTCAATCATATAGTTGGCTATGAGCTTGCCCATACGGGTCATCTCGATCACCTCTACATTCTTATCCACAGGCGAAGGAGTATAAGTAGTACTCGCTACCACTGGTTTTTCCTCTGGCTTTTCCTGAGGCACTTCCAAGGAGATAGGTGCTGGTGCTATAGTAGGTTGCGGTTGTTTTTCAGGAGCTTCTTCAGCTACTGGTTTTTCGTCCGCAGGAGTTTCTTTAGGGTGTGTAGCTTCAAAGTTTTTGATAAAGTCAGAGATATCAGGATATTTCACTTCTTGTACTTCTGTCTTTTCTTCTTGAGCTGCTGGTGCAGGCGTTTCTTCTTGTGCTACTACTGGCGTAGGCTCTTCTTCTTGAGCGGGTGCTTCTTCTTGAGCTACTATTAGTGCAGGTGTTTTTTCTTGTGCCACTACTGGTGTAGGTGCTTCTTCTTGTGCTGCTACTTCTTCTTGTGCTACTACTGGTGCAGGTGCTTCTTCTTGTGTTACAGATGTAGGAACTTGCTCTTGAGACTCTTTTTTAGCAGCTTCTTTCTGTTGCATAAGGAGTTCTACGGCAGAAAGACCTGCGGTAGGCTGAGACTCAACCACTGGAGCAGGCTGGGAATCGGCTACTGGAGCAGGTAATTCAGTTACGGCTGCAACTGAGAAAGGTGAGCCACCGAGTTTGTCATCTATAAGCGCTACATCGGTAACCTGAGTAGTAAGGTCAGTTGTTGTAGGTAAAGCCAATGGTGCTATCTCTGTTGTTGCAACGCTTGGCTCTATAGCAGGTGCAGTAGTCACTGATGTAGAAGTGGTAGCTGCCTGAGAATTTCTTCTTTCCAAATAGCGTAATAAGTCGTGCTTGGTTATACGGCCATCTATACCTGAGCCTTCAATAGCAGCCAACTCGTCCATAGAGATATTTTCCTCCTTGGCAATGGTCTTTACCAAAGGAGAATAGAAAGGTTCATTTGTTTCCTCTTGAGGTGTTTCAGGCAGTGCCACTGGCGCATGAGGTACATAAGGCACCTGTGCGGCTATGGTTTCTTCCTCTTGAGGGGTTGCTGCTGCCTCTTCTGTAGAGGGTGCTGCTAACTCTTCTGTAGGGGGCACTGCTGCCTCTTCTGTAGGGGTGACTGATACCTCTTCTGTAGGGGGCACTGCTAACTCTTCTGTAGGGGTGACTGATACCTCTTCTGTAGGAGGCACTGCTAACTCTTCTGTAGGAGGCACAGGTGCTTCTACTGCTACAGGTTGTGGGGTCAGCTCTAACTCTATAGGTTGTGAAGGTGTCTCTTCTATAGGGAGAATAGGTTGTGGTGTTTCATAGAGGAGTTCTACTTGGATTTCGTCCTCCTGCTCTGTCTCTATAATAGCCATGACTTGGCCTACTTTCACCACTGATTTTACTGGGGTCAAGATTTCCGTAATTACTCCCGATACTTCGCTGGGAATCTCGGAATCCACCTTATCAGTAGCTACTTCTACCAAGATATCATCTACTTTAATGGTATCTCCTACTTTTTTGAGCCAAGAAGAGATAATTGCCTCCTCTACGCTTTCTCCCATTTGAGGTAATTTCAGTTCGTATCTTGCCATAATTTTTAATTTTTAATTGTTAGTGATTGTGTGGTTAGTGATTAGTGATTAACAACTAATAACTGACTACTGTACTTGAAATGGTATACGGTGGAGGATACTCCTTCCGAGGGTAACCTCGTCGGTATATTCCAGTTCGTCCCCTACGGAGATCCCCCTTGCAATGGTAGAGGTGGTAACGTCCAAACCTTCCAATTGTCGGTATATATAGAAGTTGGTCGTATCCCCTTCCATGGTATTGCTTAGCGCAAATATAATTTCTTTAACACCGCCTTCCTTTACCTTTTTGACTAAGGAAGCTATATTCAGCTGGTTAGGCCCTACCCCATCTATTGGGGAAATCTTACCCCCAAGGACATGATAGAGACCATTGTACTGTCCTGTATGTTCTATGGCCATCACATCGCGTACATCTTCCACTACACAGAGCAGCGAGGCATCACGGTGAATATTGGCACAGATGTCACAAATCTCGGTATCGGATATATTATGACAATTTTTGCAATAAGTAACCTCATTGCGCAGCTTGAGTAAAGCATTGGCTAAGTGCTCTGCCTGAGTGTTGGGCTGCTTGAGCAAATGAAGTGCCAAACGCAAGGCGGTTCGCTTGCCTATACCTGGGAGCAGTGCGATCTCATAGACTGCATTTTCCAATAATTTGGAAGAAAAATCCATATACTTTTACTCTTTTAAGAACGTAACTGAGCACCTGTTTGCTTCTTGAAAGCCTCTACGAGGGTTGTCATCGTCTTATCTATCTGCTTGTCGGTAAGGGTCTTATTGCTATCTTGTAATATAAAACTCATAGCATAGCTCTTCTTGCCCTTAGGGAGCTTATCCCCTTGATATACATCAAAGAGGGCTACCTTCTTGAGCAACTCTTTTTCTGTCTGCAAGGCAATGCTATGGAGTGTCTCAAAAGACACTTCACTATCCAAGAGCAAAGCCAAATCGCGGCGTACCTCTGGATACTTAGGAATCTCTCGGTATTTCACCTCTTTGGAGAGGTTGGCCAAGAGGAGATCCCACTGAATATCAGCATAGAACACCTGTTGTTTTATATCAAAATGCTGTAATATATTATTTTTCACTACTCCTAAGGACGCCAAAGGTGTCTGCCCGAGCCACAAGGTGATCCCTTCCTGATAGATATCCTCCTGAGAAGGTGTTTCCTTGAGGTCAGTGATTCCTAAGCGGTCAAATATAGCCTTAACATAGCCCTTTAGGTAGTAGAAATTGGTCTTTTCTTGTGGGGCATTCCATGTCTCAGGGTAAATATTTCCTGATAAGAAAAGGCTTAAGTGCTTAGGTTCGGTATAGCTCTCCCCTATCTTGTGATAGGTCTTACCGAACTCAAACAAAGCCAAATCTGTACGCTTTCGGTTGTTGTTATAGGCTATGGTCTCCAGCCCTGAAAAGAGCATACTCTGTCTCATCACAGCCAAGTCCTGACTGAGTGGGTTGAGGATTTGTACCGCCTGAGCCGCACTGATATCAGCTGACAGCTCTTGATAAGCAGCCGAGGTAAGGCTGTTGTTCATCATCTCATAAAGCCCCTGTCCTACGAGCTGGTTAGCGATTACATTCTGTACATTGAAATCCTCATATCGGCTGGCATGCGCCATGGAGGCACTCACCTTGGAAGAGAACTCTATATTGTTATAGCCATATACGCGAAGAATTTCCTCAATCACATCTACATCGCGCTGTACATCTACCCTATAGGAAGGCACAGTAAGTCCCATACCTATTTCGGTAATGCTATTGATTTGGATATCCAAGGAGTGTAATATACTCTTAATCACATCGCGAGGAATCATCTGACCTATGAGGTTATCTACTTTTTCATAAGTGAGGAACACCTGAAAATCCTCTTGTTTTTTAGGGTACCAATCCACCACATCGGAGGAAATTTCACCTCCTGCAATCTTCTTGATCATGATAGCCGCTCTTAGCAGCGCATACTTACAATTATCTATATTGATCCCACGCTCAAAGCGGAAAGACGCATCGGTAGAGATTCCATATCGTTTGGCTGTTTTACGTACTGCCACAGGGTTGAAATAAGCACTCTCCAAGAAGATATGGGTAGTATCCTGTCCCACCCCTGAGTTGGTACCGCCCAATACCCCTGCCAAGCATAGAGGTTTGTCCGCATCACAGATAACCAAGTCCTCAGCCGAGAGCGTACGATCTACTCCGTCCAAAGTTTGGAATTTCTCACCTTCGGCGGCATTGCGTACAATAATCTTCTTGCCAGCGATACGCAAGGCATCAAAGGCATGTAGGGGCTGACCTAAGTCGTGGAGTACATAATTGGTTATATCCACCACATTGTTCTTAGGGGTAATGCCTATAGCTCTGAGTCTCTGTTGTAGCCAATCAGGTGAAGGCGCTATCTTGACATTGGATATACTCACCCCACAATAGCGAGGGGCTAACTCCTTGTTATCCACCAGTACATCTATCTTAAGCAAGCGGTTATCCACAAAGAAATCCGTTACTGAAGGAGTGATAATCTCCTTATTGATACCCTGTTGCAACAATCCTGCTCTAAGGTCGCGAGCTACCCCCAAGTGGCTCATAGCATCGGCGCGGTTAGGGGTAAGACCTATTTCAAAGACTGTATCGGAGACCACCCTGAAGACCTCGTTACACGGCTTCCCTACAGGCAAAGCACTGTCCAAGACCATGATTCCCTCGTGGGAGCTACCCAAGCCAAGTTCGTCTTCGGCACAGATCATCCCATGACTCTCCTCACCGCGGATTTTGCCTTTCTTAATCTTAAAGGGTTCACCCTCTTTGTCATAAAGGGTTGTCCCGATGGTTGCCACGGCCACTTTCTGACCTTTGGCTACATTGGGAGCCCCACATACGATAGGCAGGACGACTCCCTCACCTACTTGCACCTTGGTAAGGCTGAGTTTGTCCGCATTGGGGTGTTTGGTACATTCGAGTACCTCGCCTACAACGACCCCTTTTAGGCCTCCTTTTACACTCTCGTAAGCGGTGATTCCTTCCACCTCTAAGCCTAAATCTGTAAGGAGTTCTCCTACTTTTTCTGCGGGTAAGTCTATCCTGAGAAAGTCTTTAATCCAATTATATGAGATTTTCATAAGATAATTACTGTGTTTTGAAGTTGCAAAATTACTATATTTTATTGTAATGAGAAAATTTTTTTTGAAGAACTTACAGGTTTAGTAGTTAGAGATTGGTGGCTTGTGACAATTAACAATTAATCTTTGACAATTAACCATTAAGCATTAATAATTAACAATTATCTTTCGTATTTTTGCCCTCCATAAAAATTAATTTACAAGAAAATGAAGAAATTAGGAATTATCCTGCTTTTGGCTGGTACAGTCGCCTTCGGACAGAACAAGAAAACAGGTTGGGACGCAGCCAAGCTCAAAGGAAAAGTAAAGACATACCGCATACTGGACTATCGCTTTGATGAACAAGGCAAACCCTTCAGAGGTAATTCGGAACTGCTAACGGAGTTCAACCCTAAGGGACGCGCTACTAAGATGCAAGTCAATAATAATGGCATGCTGATGTCCTACCATGACACCTATAACGACCAAGGTTACCTAATAGAGTCCGTCTCCAAAGATGAGGAGAACAAGACACTCTCCACTAACCTATATGAGTATGATGCGCAGGGTAATCGCATCCGCCATGACCTCTTGACCGACAAAGGAGATATCTTTATGAGTACTTTCTCCAAATATAATGATAAACAACAGCTTATAGAGAAATCCAACTGTGTAGGCGGGGTATGTGATGAAAAAACTGTTTTTACCTATGATGACAAAGGCTACCTTATCCGCGAGGACAAGTATAAGAAAGATAGCCTTACCTCCAAGACCCTTTACAAGAACGATGAGAAAGGAAATCCATTAGAACGCCTTACTTATGATGCTACTGACAAACTTGTAAAGAAAGTAACTTCCACTTATGACAAGGAAGGCAATGAAACGGAGAATGTAATCTATAAAGAAGATGGTACTATTGCTCAGAAAAAGAACTATGCCTACCAGTATGATAAGAAAAAGAACTGGATCAAAAAGACAGAAAGTGAAAATGGGGAACCTTACCTTATTATAGAACAAAAATTTGAATATTATAAATAGTGATAATCGGCGGTACTTTGTGGTGTCGCCGATTTTTTCTATATTATTCGTTTGAGGTGTCTATTTAGCTACATACTAATTGACTTTGGGAAACGGGAGAACGTT
>CAJZFM010000055.1 GCA_915070235.1 uncultured Capnocytophaga sp.
CTATAGCGGCACATAATTCCTTGTGTGTGAATCATATACTTACCTTTGCCAACGAAAAACAGAAACAACGTTGGCTACCCAAGCTCGCTACAGGTGAGCATATAGGGGCATGGGGGATTACCGAACACAATACAGGTTCCGATGCAGGAGGGATGCTCACTACAGCTGTTAAGGACGGCGCAGAATGGGTGCTCAATGGAACTAAGAACTTTATCACTCATGCCATTTCGGCCAATGTAGTGGTGGTTATCGCCCGTACAGGAGAGAAAGGAGACAAACATGGTATGACAGCTTTCGTAGTAGAGAAAGGTACCCCAGGCTTTACCAATGGAAAGAAAATAGACAAGATGGGTATGCGTGCCAGCGAGACTGCGGAGCTTGTATTCCAAGATTGTCGTATCCCTGACGAAAACCGCTTAGGCGAAGTAGGGGAGGGCTTTATCCAAGCAATGAAAATACTTGATGGAGGGCGTATCTCTATCGGGGCACTTTCTTTAGGAACAGCTAAAGGGGCTGTAAAGGCAGCTATACAGTATGCCAAGGAGCGTACTCAGTTTGGCAAGCCGATTATTGCTTTCCAAGCGATTGGCTTTAAGCTCGCGGAACTCTCCACCGAGATAGAAGCGGCAGAGCTGATGCTACATAAGGCAGCACATCTGAAACAGACCCATCAGCCTGTTACCCAGCAAGCAGCCATGGCCAAGCTCTATGCTTCTGAACTCTGCGTAAAGGCGGGCAACGAAGCTATACAAATACATGGAGGTTATGGCTACACTACTGACTATCCTGTAGAGAAATTCTATCGTGATGCAAAACTATGTACCATAGGCGAAGGTACTTCCGAGATCCTTAAACTCGTGATTAGTAGAAAACTGTAATTAATGATTAATATCACTAATGATTAATGCCACTAATGATTAATGCCACTGATGATTAATATCACTAATGATTAATGCCAGAAGTAATTAATCATTAATCATTAACCATTAATCATTAATCATTAATCATTAACCATTAATCATTAACCATTAATCATTGATTACTAATAACTTATAAGAACATGAAAGCAAAGACTGTAGCAGCATCTCGTTCGGTTTCTACCGACTTGGTATTACCCAATGAGACCAATCATTATGGTAATATGTTTGGGGGAGAACTCTTAGCACGTATGGACAGAGTAGGCACTATAGCCGCTGTACGCCATTCGGGCTGCGTGGTCGTAACGGCCGCGGTTAATTCCGTCTCCTTCAACAAAATCATTCCTCAGGGTAGCATGGTTACTATAGAAGCCTCCCTTTCGCGCGCCTTTACCTCGTCCATGGAGGTGTATATAGATGTGTGGGTGGAGGACTCCGCCAGTGGGGAGCGTATCAAGTCCAACGAGGCTATCTATACCTTTGTTGCCCTCAACGCAGAAGGCAAACCCGTGGCTGTACCAGAGGTAATACCAGAGACACCTTTGGAGAAAGAGCGCTATGAGGGTGCCCTTAGGCGCAAGCAATTGAGCCTTGTGCTAGCAGGGCGTATCAAGCCACACGATGCCACTGAACTCCAAGCACTTTTCCAAGAATTAGAGAATCAATAACCATAGCGATCGCCCCATAAGGATTTTAAATAAGCCTTTAGGGCGTTTTCTTTGGGGTTATCACAAGGTTCGTATAGGGTCATACCCTGGAGCGCGTCGGGCATAAAGTCTTGGAAAACAAAGTTATAAGGGTAGTCATGAGCATACTTGTAGTCCTTTCCATAGGATAGCTCCTTCATCAGTGTAGTGGGAGCATTGCGCAGGTGTAAGGGTACAGGTAAGTTGCCTTGTTGCTTGACTAATTGTTGTGCTTTGCCAATAGCCTTGTAGGAAGCATTGCTCTTAGGCGATGAGGCCAAATAGATGGCACATTGGCTTAAGATAATCCGAGACTCAGGATAACCAATGACAGTTACCGCTTGGAAAGTATTATTGGCCAAAACCAGCGCCATAGGATTGGCATTGCCTATGTCCTCACTGGCCAAGATGAGCATACGCCTTGCGATAAACTTGACATCTTCTCCGCCCTCAATCATGCGGGCAAGCCAATATACGGCTGCATTGGGGTCACTACCCCGTATGGACTTGATAAAGGCTGAGATAATGTCGTAATGTTGCTCGCCAGTCTTGTCATAGAGTACTGTGTTCTGCTGTACAATTTCCAGTACCTTGTCATTGGTAATAACGATTTCTTCTCCTTGGGCAAAAGTATTGACAATCAGCTCAAAAGTGTTGAGTAATTTGCGGCCATCACCATCGGAAAGCCTTAGCAGCGCTTCGGTTTCTTTGAGGGTGATGTTTTTTTGTTTTAGTTCCACGTCCTGCTTTATAGCGCGATCAAGCAGAGCCAAGAGGTCTTCTTTCTCAAAAGGCTTGAGGGTATATACCTGACAGCGAGATAGCAGCGCAGGAATCACCTCAAAGCTGGGGTTTTCCGTCGTAGCCCCAATAAGGGTTACCCAGCCCCGCTCTACCGCCTCCAAAAGGGAATCCTGCTGGGTCTTGTTGAACCTATGGATTTCGTCAATGAAGATGATGGGGTTGCGAGTGGTGAAGAGACCCTGTTCTCGCTTGGATTTCTCTATAATATCCCTGACCTCCTTAATTCCACTACTGATAGCACTAAGAGAGAAAAAAGCACGCTGGCTCTCCTTGGCAATGATGTAGGCCAAGGTAGTCTTTCCAGTGCCAGGAGGCCCCCAGAAGATGAGCGAAGGAGTAATTCCCTTTTCTATTTGCATACGTAGAGCACCTTTCTCTCCTACAAGGTGAGACTGGCTGATATAATCGGCAAGGCGTATAGGGCGCATACGCTCGGCAAGAGGACGAGAGTCAAACATCTAATTAGAGTAGAAAATAAAAAGTAAAAGGTAATAGGTAAAACTTATAAGAGCATTTTACCTATTACCTTCTTACTCATTTAAAATTATTTTTTAAAAATTTCTTCTACCTTGTGCAGTAGGGCAGGGAAGGTATGGAAACCGTCCTCTTCCTTGAAGTGCCCTCCGTGAGGGTAGCGTATCAGTACACTATCCAAATGGCGGGAAAGGTCATCTATCATCTGGTAAGGAACGCTTTGGTCGTCTAAGGCAGCAAATACATAGGAGTTTTCCAGTGGTGCGATAGAGGGCTGTGCCTTGTATAATGCGATAAAGGGGTCAAGCTGTGGCAAGCGCTTGAGCGGCTCATCAAAGCCTGATACCAAGATCGTACCCAAGGCCTTAGCACCTGTGTTGGCCAAGTAGGTGAGTACGGAGACACACCCTACACTGTGGCCTATGAGTACCGTTTGGTCGTCCATATGAATTTCCTTCTTGAGGAACTCCAACCACTCCTCAGCCTTAGGGGCGGTAGGGTTGGGCATTGGCAAGCAAAAACAAGAGATATTTCTCTTGGCTAATTCTCCCACAAGATAAGCAAACCAGTGCTTATCCAAAGCGGAATTGAGTCCGTGTACTATGTAAACTTTCATGATATATGGTTATTTTTCATCACCCATTTCTGCTTCAAGAGCAGCATTTTGAGCGCGATATACCCCTCCTTCGAGCTTGCTTCGGATGGCTGAGAAAGCCTCCAGCGTACGCTCTATATCCTCCATAGAATGGGAGGCAGTAGGGATAATGCGCAAGAGTATCATACCCTTAGGAATTACAGGATAGACCACTATGGAGAGGAATATACCGTAATGTTCGCGTAAGTCATTGACCATAGCCATAGCCTCAGGAATACTTCCTTCTAAGAAGACAGGAGTTACACAAGTGTTGGTACTACCTATGTTGAACCCTCTGGAGCGAAGGCCATTCTGTAGGGCATGTACATTGTCCCAAAGTTTCTTTCTTAGCTCTGGCATATTCTGTAGCATCTCCAAGCGCTTGAGACCCCCTTTGACAAAGATCATAGGGAGGGATTTGGCAAACATCTGGGAGCGTAGGTTGTACTTGAGGTATTCTATGATCTCCTTATCACCTGCTACAAAGGCACCAATGCCAGCCATGGACTTGGCAAAGGTGGAGAAGTATAGGTCTATCTGGTCTTGTACGCCTTGTTCTTCGCCAGTACCAGCGCCTGTCTTACCAAGCATACCAAAGCCATGGGCATCATCTACCAATAGGCGGAACCCATATTGCTCTTTGTAGGCGAGGATTTCTTTGAGCTTACCTTGCTGGCCACGCATACCAAATACCCCTTCGGTGATAACCAAAATACCTCCGCCAGTGGTTTCTGCTAAGCGCTTGGCACGTTCTATATTCTTGGCAAAGCTCTCTATATCATTGTGTTGGTAAGTGAATCGCTTTCCAAAGTGTAGGCGAACCCCGTCAATGATACAAGCATGGCAATCGGCATCATATACAATAATATCATTCTTGGTAACCAAAGCGTCAATGATAGAAACCATTCCTTGATAACCGAAATTAAGTAGGTAAGCTGCCTCTTTGTGGACAAACTTGGCCAAGCGTTGTTCCAATTCCTCATGTAGGGTGGTGTGCCCACTCATCATACGGGCACCCATAGGATAGGCCGCTCCATACTCAGCCGCAGCATCGGCATCGGCCTTGCGCACCTCAGGGTGGTTGGCCAGACCTAAATAATCATTAATGCTCCAGTTGAGCACTTCCTTCCCTTGGAATTTCATGTGAGGGCCAAGAGCACCTTCTAATTTTGGGAAAACATAATAACCTTCAGCATGCGAAGCCCAGCGGCCTATATTGCCTTTGTTGGTTTTTATGTGTTCAAATAAATCCTTCATTTTTTTAGTTCTTAAGACGGTACAAAAATACATAATTATTTTGGGTTAATATACTTTTTTTGAAAAAATCTTTGTTTTTGCTTGTATAACCCAATTTTTTGTTGTACTTTTGCCACATATCATATGTTTAACTTTTGTAACTTATGGAAGAACAGTTTGATACCAGCAAAGCCGCTATGTCCCGAAGGCTCAATGAAGTATTCTTGTACATACGGAAAAATACAGAATATGTTACCCAAACCCTTTTTGCTCAGAAGATTAAGGAACCTCGTAGCAACCTCTCAGCTGCCCTTAACGGCAATGAGAAGTACATGACCGAAGGGGTAGTAAAAAAAGTGGTAGCGGCCTTTCCTGAAATAGACAAGGAATGGATGCTCTCAGGTCGTGGAGAGATGCTTGTGGAAGGAGACTATGAGGATGGAGGCGCGTTCCTCAAGGCAGAACGAGAGAAATATGGCCTTACCCTAACGGATATATACGAGCATACCCATATCCCTGTGAGAAAGCTCAAAGCCTATGAGATGCATGAGGAAGAGATGCCCGACAGAACCCGAGCCCTCTTGGAACTCTATTTTGATCAAGTAGCCTATGAGTACGAAAGTCAAGATGATGAGGATCTAAATATCCCAATTCTAAAGACAGAAGTAGTCTCTTCTTCGGTGAAAGTGCCTTATTATGATGTGGATTTTGCAGGAGGCTGGTCTACGGAGGAGCTTTTCTCACAGTCCAAACCCTCCTTTATCATCAGCTCGCCTGACTTTGATAGGGCTGATTTTGCTTGTAACCTTATAGGAAACTCTATCTCCCGACGTATCCGTAGTGGTTCTGTTATAGGACTAAAGCGTATAGAGGACTGGCAAACGTATTTTCCGACCAACGAACTCTATGGGGTGATTACCAAAAACCAAATTCGCACAGTGAAAATCGTCAAGCGCAGTAAGCAAAAAGGCTTCTTGGAACTCATACCCGATCCCTTGCCAGAGCTTAATAACCCACCTTATGAGCCAGAACTTATTCCTATGACCTATGTAGTGGAGTTCTATCAGGTAGTGGCGTGGGCGTTCTTTGAGAGAATCGCCATGTAAGAGAAGAGCGAAAAGTGAAGAGTGAATAACTGCTTTTCACTCTTCACTTTCCATTTATTTAAGAAAGTCAAGATCAGCATTGCTCTTCTGTAGGTTTTCGTTTTCCTCTGCCAGCTCATAGGCAGTCTCCCCTAAGGAAGTAGTAAGCGCTTTGTTGGCACCTTTGTCTATAAGGAGCTTTAGTAGGGAGGTGTCTTTGGCAGTAAGAGCCGCTTTGATAAGGGGCGTTTCCCCCTCTTCGTTCTGTGCATTGATATCTATAGATGGCCAAGAGCATATTTTCTCTACGAGCTTAAGGTTTCCCTTTACTACAGCCATATGTAGGGCAGTATCTCCGTGGGCATTGGCACCTTGTATTGCGACCAAATACTGCTTCAAAAGGGCGGCTTTTTGATCAAAATCTTCATCATTACCCTTTTTGCGAGGGTTATAGCTGGCAAGGAGCGCCTCTATCACATTGACCCCTTTCTTACTTACCGCACGAGTATCAGCTCCTTGCTCTAATAGTAGTGCAACTACTTCACTACTGCTGCGTTGTAGGGCGATAAGCAGGGCAGTTTCTCCTTTTCCATTGGCCTTGTTGATGTGTTCTTTGCCCTTAAGCAAGAGCTTTACCAACTCTAAGTTGTTCCCATAACAAGCATTCATCAGGCAGGTATTGCCGTCTTTGTCTATAGCCTCTATATTAGCCCCTTTCTCTATAAGATATTGGGCAGCAGGCAGGTCTTGGCGACGCGCTAAGTAGTGCAAGGCGGTACCGCCTTTGTAATCGGTGGCAGTAGCCGGAATTTTCTGGTTTTCAATCAGGTACTGATATACCTCTACAGGATTGTTGGGCTGTCGTATTACCCCTTCGGCGGCCATAGGCAAGGCTTGAGAGGTAGGCTTTACTTTCTTACGCAAGGTCTTGAGCAGGCTTACATTACCCTTTCGGGTAGCATAATCAAAGGCGGTAGCGCCACTAAGGCTCGTCTGTTTGAGTTTGAGTCCCTTGCTGATAAAGTATTGGGTAAGTGGTAGTTGCTCGCTATCGAAGGCGATGGTCTTGAGAAGAAGGGTCTCCCCTTGGTCATAGGTAGCCTTAGGGTCTATGCCTGCACGGAAGAAAGCCTCATACACTTTGGGATTGGTATTGCCGAAGAGAGCTGCAAAGGTAACAGGGATATAGCCCTTGGTGTCCTTGGCATAGATATCACTGCCTCGCTCTAAGAGGTAGTGGATAAGTTCTACATTTCCAGCACTTGCAGCCCAAAAGAGGTAAGTGCGCCCATCATGAGTGGTTTTGGTGATACTGTTCCCCTCTTGTTCTATTAGATAGATAGCTGTTGAGGTAGGTACATTGCTTAAGATGGCCAGCGAAGGCGCATCAAAGGCAGCCTCATTGAGCGCTGAAGGACTATTGCCTGCCTCTATAGCGGTTTTTACTTGGCTAACAGAGGTGTTTTCATTCCAAAAACTACGGTCAAAGAATACATTTTGCTGGCTCATTGCGGATATGCTTGCCAAAAGTGTTATGACAGAGAACAGTTTTTTCATAAGTGAAAAGTTAATAGGCCGAATTCAAGTTACAAATGCAACTTTTCAGTTAGACATTGATTTGATTTTGCAAAGTTATTAGAAAAGAATTCTAATGGTGTTAGGTAACCGAGTCTTTTTCTCGGTCTGTTATTTAGTTTATCCTGTATCATTTTGACATCTTCCTCTGTTAGATCCTCAAATGAACTGCCTTTGGGTATAAACTGCCTTATAAGACCGTTCAGGTTCTCATTTGATCCTCGTTCCCAACTATGATATGGACGGGCAAAATATACATCTATTTTAAGGGAAGAAGCAATTTGCTGGTGATCTGAGAACTCTTTCCCATTGTCAGCCGTTGCTGTATGTAACAAGTCTTTAATAGGGCCAAGTATATCCACCATAGCTTTGGTAAGCGGTTTGGCTTCTTTCCCTTCAAGTAATGCCAACCAGCATATTCCAGTTGCCCTATCGTTTATCGTAAGCAAGGCTCCTTTATGGTTCTTTCCAATCATGGTATCAATTTCTAAATCCCCAAAACGGCTTCTTTGCTCCACTATAGCTGGGCGATTTTCTATGCCTACTCTATTACTGATGATGCCTCTATTGTCCCTGGAAGCACCACGTTTTCGATACCGCCTACCTTTGTGTCGTAGGTGAGTATGTAGGTCTCCGCCACGCTTCTTATCCTCCCATATATGCTGATAGATACGCTCATGGCTAATACATTCCAATCCTTCCAATTCGCATCTTCCAGCGATCTGTTCTGGACTGAAGTCCTCTCTGAGTAATTCTTCAACACGTTCACGTACAGCTTGAGTAAAGTGGATTTTTTTTGTTTTTTTTGCATTCGCTTCTGGTATTTTCGCTGTGCCAAATCAACATTGTATTGCCCGCTTCGCTTGTCACAATTACGTTTAAGCTCACGGCTAACAACGGATTTGTCTTTACCTATGGCAGAGGCTATAAAATTAATTTTGCAACCTTGTTGCTTCATCACAAAAATTGTGTACCTTTGCTCTTTGGTTAAATGACCCATTCTTTTGAACTTTTGGACGGAGGCAAAGATAGTCATTTTCCCCTGCTCAGACAAAGGGAGGATCTATTTTTTTCCTCTCTTTTGTTTGAGTAAAGTTTTTTATTTACTTCCTACCTCCGAAAAAGTTGCATTTATTAGTTGAATTTAGGCAATCTAAAACAATGCTTACCCTCATATTCATTCCTATTGCCATAGGGGTAGCTCAGAAAAACGGGTATCCGATTATGAGTCTTGCTTTCCCGGTGGCAATGCTTGTGGGACATGTGTATGTACTGCCTTTTAACAGTAAACCTGCTGCCCTACTGTACACTACCAATCAATACAGCTGGAGCGACACCTTCAAGTTTGGTATTACGATGATGTTTATCAGTTGGTTGATGATACTCTTGTGGGGCGAAACGGTATTGCGGTGGTATGGGTTTACCAATGGAGTATTCTTTTAATACCACAAAGCCAATAATGCCAATTACTGAAGATAAAAGATAAGATAAAGATAACTCTTAAAAAGAGTGCTGGATATTGAACGTAGGCGCGTCAATTATAAAATCATAATACCTCCAAAGAGTATTTAATTCTTTGGAGGTATTTTCTGCAAAAAAGCACTATAGCACTGTAATCATAGGTATAACTATAGACTTGTGCCAGTGGTATTTTGCTAATTTGCTGTTATTTCGTAGCTTCTTTCACTTCTTTTTCGAGGTCTTCTATGCGGTTCTTTAAATCATCTGATAACTTTTGAGCAGAACCTTTTAACTTTTTCAGATTGAACGAAAGTATTACAGATGAAATACCTGTGGAGATAAATGCTAAACCTGTGAATACTACTAATGAGATACCTGTAAAGATAGGATTAGCAATCAAAATGAACGAGAGGATAATACTCAATACGCTCACTATGGCTAAGTTCCCCCAATTCAGTACGCCTGCTTCTTTTTCTTCGAAGGCAAAACCAAGTAGCTCAAACGAACGGAATAGCAACGTAAAACCTACTACCAATGGTAATATAAACATTGATAGGGCAGGATACATAAGTAAAAAGATACCCATTATCAATGAAATAAGTCCGCTTACCAAATACCAGCCCCAACCATTAAGATTTTTAGTATTCTGTAGGGCAAAGAAGGTTTCAATTATCCCCGATACTAAGAACGAAAGACTAAAGAGTATTGAAAGGGTAAGATAAGAAGCTTGTGGTGATATAATTACCCCTATACCACAAAGAATGAACAAAATCCCTAAAATAAGGGGAATGTACCAGTGTTTTACTGATCTTCTGATGGATTTGAAAAAATGCAACATAACTTTATCATTTAAAAATTAATGACGCAAAGGTAAGGATATTTTTTTGATTAGCAAAATATTTATAAATAAAAATCGCCTTCTGGTGAAGTGATAACATTCTGTCTTACAGGAGCAAATGTGGATGACAGGGATAGCAGGGTATGGACGGTGTTTGCAAAGGTCTTGTATGGGAAGGTCTTTGCTGATAGAGGATACATCAAGCAGGAACTCTTTGAGAGCCTGTTCGGTCAAGGTATCCAACTCGTTCATGGGCTCAAGGCTAAGATGAAGAACAAATTGATGCCTATGTGGGACAAGATCATGCTGAGGAGAAGATACATCATCGAGTGCATTAACGAACTACTCAAGAACAAGGCCAACCTTGTTCACTCAAGACACCGCTCGATACACAACTTTATCATGAACTTGT
>CAJZFM010000056.1 GCA_915070235.1 uncultured Capnocytophaga sp.
TTATCAAATACTAACTGATTGTAAAATATACAGAAATTTAAATAGTGAATTATCAGAAGAATGGCTTAATATAAAAAAAAAGTACTCCATAAAATAATTCAATAATTTAAACATTAGTTCTACATAAGCAAAATTATATTTTTCCTCTCTCAGATTTCCATGGAGAGAATGATACAACAACTAAGTGTAAATCTGTGATTCCCCTTCACTGGCGCGAGCTTGCAGTTCATGCCTACTATGAGTAGAGCCTTTGGTTCTTAGGAGGGAGCTACAAGCTCCATTATTATCGGCATGAGCTGCAAGAAACATCCCAGCATAGGGTAAAATATTTTTACATGATTAACTCTCAAAATAAATTTTGCAATCAAATAAAAAACCACTCTTTTGAGTGGCTTTTTACTTTTTATTTTTCACCTTTTATTTTTTCGGCAGGAACACTTCCGCCAGCATACAGCGGGCACTACCGCCACCGCATACCTCTATGGTAGAGAGGTCGCTATAGAGTATTTGGGTATGTTTCTCTATAGCTTCTATCTGCTGAGGGGTCAGGGCGTTGTAAGCAGTCTCACTCATCACCAAGTATTTGGCATCTTTCCCTTTTACTTGGAGCATATTTCCCACAAAACAATCCACTTGTTGGGGGCTTATGGTGATGATCTCCTTATGATCTTCCTTGAGGTGATGGAGTACGTTCTTGCGTTCGCTCTTATCCTCTATCACATCAGGACAGATAATAGCAAAGGTCTCCCCAAGTGCCATCATCACATTGGTATGATAGATAGGTTTAAGCGCTCCATTTGTATGCTGGAAAGCCTTGAAGATAACAGGTGTATATTCAAAATCCTCACAGAACTCAATGAATAACTCCTCATTGGCTCTGGCCGAGAGCGCACAATAGGCCTTGCGATGAATTCTATCCAAGACCATAGCTCCCGTCCCCTCCAAGTAGAGGCCTTCGTTCTCTGCTTCTGTATAGTCATATACGTTCTCTATCTCAAAGCCTTCTGCTTCCACTATATCCAATATATCCTCGCGGCGCTCTCTACGTCTGTTTTCAGCAAACATAGGGTAGAAGGCCACATCCTTGTTATTGTGAAAGCTAATCCAGTTGTTCGGAAATATAGAATCAGGCGTATCCTGCTCGTAGATATCATCTACCACGATGACATGGACACCCACTGCCCTTAGCTTGCTCACCAAGGCATCAAACTCGTGTTGCGCTTTTAGGTTGATCTGCTCATTGGTGATGTTAATCCCCTTTTGGAAATAATTATTCACCAAGGTCTGCTCATTCGTCCTAAAACGCACAGGGCGTATCATCAGCACCGTATCAGTGATTTGTTTTTTCATATTATTAGTCATATTATTAGTCACTAATCACTCGTCATTAGTCACTCGTCACTCGTCATTAGTCACTCGTCACTCGTCACTCGTCACTGATTAAGTATATACGCAAAGATAAGCGGTGCCACGATAGTAGCATCGGATTCTACGATAAACTTAGGCGTATCTATATCCAATTTCCCCCAAGTGATCTTCTCATTAGGCACTGCCCCTGAGTAAGATCCATAGCTGGTAGTAGAGTCAGATATTTGACAGAAGTAAGACCAAAAAGGTACACCCTCCCACTCTAGGTCTTGGTACATCATAGGCACCACACAGATAGGGAAATCCCCTGCAATACCACCACCTATCTGGAAGAAGCCTACGCCCTTACCAGCAGAATTGTTGCGATACCATTCGGTAAGGTAGATCATATATTCTATACCTGTCTTTACCGTATGTGCCTTTAGGTTTCCTTTGATTACATTGGCAGCAAAGATATTTCCCGTAGTGGAATCCTCCCATCCTGGACATATGATAGGAATATTCTTTTCAGCAGCGGCCAATATCCAAGAGTTTTTAGGATCTATTTCGTAGTATTGTTCTAATACCCCAGAGCGCACCACTTGGTAAAGAAATTCGTGTGGAAAATAGCGTTCGCCCTTTTCTTCTGCCTTGTGCCATACCTCTTCCAAGTGTTTTTGCAAGCGGCGGAAGGCCTCTTCCTCTGGAATACAAGTATCGGTTACACGGTTGTAGTGTCTGTCCAAGAGTTCGCGTTCTTGTTCTGGAGTAAGGTCTCTATAATGAGGCACACGCTTGTAGTGAGAGTGAGCCACAAGGTTCATCACATCTTCCTCAAGGTTCGCCCCTGTACAGGAGATAATATCCACCTTTCCTTGGCGTATCATCTCAGCCAAAGAAATACCCAACTCGGCTGTACTCATCGCACCTGCCAGCGCCACAAGCATCTTTCCTCCTTCTTGTAGGTGTGTTTCATAGCCCTTAGCAGCATCCACTAAGGCTGCTGCATTAAAATGTAGAAAATGCTTCTCAATAAATTGAGAAATGGGTCCTTTATTCATCTTTAAAATATTTAATTAGTTGTTATACAATTTATTAGAAAGGATAATTAATCCCTATATTAAAAACAAAATTAGAGAGTTTCAGCTTATTAGTCCAGTGTGGAGTAACCCGCTGTGAGGGGTTGTATAGCTTCATCCCAAAATCCCCACGTATGACAAAGTAATTCAGGTCATAGCGCAACCCAAAGCCTGTGGCCAAGGCTATATCCGATATATCTGAGAACTGATCCAGCTTGGCCTCTGTTCGCTCCTCACTGTCCAAGAGGTGCCATACATTCCCTGCATCTAAGAAAAGTGCCCCCTTCAGTGCATTGGCTATGGTAAAGCGGTATTCTACATTGGCTGCCAACTTGAAATTGGCCTCGTTAAACTCCAAAACCGAACCCGATGAACCTGGCCCCAAGGAGTAGGCACGCCAACCTCGGTTGTCATTGGCACCTCCTGCAAAATAGCTACGTGAGAAAGGAATATTCTTTCCATTCCCATAAGGCATAGCAAAGCCAATAAAGCCGCGTAGGGCTAATACCTCTCCGCTGTTCTTCCTTGTTGATAGTGGAAAGTGCTTGATATATTCCACCTCTGCCTTGGCGTATTGGGCATAGGCTACATCCAAGAACTTGCGTTGGTCTTGATCGTCTCTGGGGAGCTTACGTATGATATTCACCAGCTGAGGAAGGTTTCCTGCTGTCTCTACCTTCACACGGAATTGCTCATAAGTAGGCTCAAAATAATTCAGTGTATTATTGGACATATAAGTGAAGCTGGTAGCCATGATTAGGTCGTTGCGTGTCAGGTGGTAGAAACGCTCATATAAGTTGAGCAAATCCAAATTCCTCTGGGCTGGATTCGTCCAATCTCTGCGAAACATATCATAGATGAAATACTCATAGGCTGCTCTTCTTTTGAGGTTGCCTCTATCATCTAAGTAGTGAGCAGGCGCAGTGCCTTCTTTCCTTACAATGCCATTGAGCGCTTCATATGAACTCTCATATACATTGAAATAATTTTCAGGGTTTTTGTTATGTACATACTCTATATCCAAGAGTTCCAATATGTTGCGATTGGCCGTATTAGGACTCCAAGTGTAGCGGAGTACCCCTGTGGTCTTCTGCCTGTCCAAACCTATATTCTCTTGAGTACTGGTGGAGAGTTGCAATATGGTCTGGGGCGTTTTGGAATAAGGGATAAGTGATTCTATCTTACCGAAGAACCATATCCGCGGAATAGTCAAGCGCAAACCGCCTCCATACTCAAAGAGATTGAAAAAGGCCGAACTCCCATCCAAAAATTGCTGAGCACCCATGGTGATGCGTGGGGTTACCTCCAAGGTTTCTGCTCCTCTAAAGACGTTTCTGGCAATAAAAGAAGTGCTAAACCCTATCCCAAACTCCTGTATAGAAGAGCGAGAAAGTTCCAAATTGGTCTCTATAGAGAAGCGCTTGAGAGGCTCCAAGTGTATATCTGCTTCCAAAATCCTCTCCAAAGTATCATTCTTGGCATAGTGGTATTGTATATTGGGGTACTTAAAAGCCCTAAGGTTGTTAATCTGCCTATAAGCATTGTTGCGGTCTATATCTCGGTAAATACTTTCCGAACGCAAGGCAATAGCATCATAGAGCGTTTGCTTACGATAGCGTAACTTATGGCGATAGTAGTAAGTAATCCCTTTGTATTCTAACGAATCATAGGGAGTATTCTGGGAAGATGAATCATAATCAGTATAGAGGCGTACTTTCCTTATCTTGTGGGATTTGTATGGCTTTTCTGTAGGAGGATCGGTGGAGCGATCTATGTAGTTGGCTATGGTGGTGGTTACATTGATAAGCGAATCATTGTTATACACTACCGTATCTCGTGCTATGGTAAAGTCTATAGCGCTTTGCTGAAAGTTATAGAAACCATTGTTGCGCAATAGGTTAGTAATGCGTGCGCGTTCGTTAGAGAATTTCTCCAAGTGATAGAAAGTACGTGGCTTGATAATACGTTCTTTAATACGCTTTTTGTAGAGGGAATCAATCTCTGGAGAGAGGATTTGGGTATCCAATGAATCTATATAATAGCGCCGTCCCCTATCTATATAGTAGGTTACTGAAGCCTGTTTCTCTTTGTCTGTAGGGGTGATTTCATAGTGGCCTGTATTATTAAAATAGCCCACACTATTGTAGTAAGCATGGAGGGTATGTGCCGATTTGCGAGTCTCCACTGTATCTATAATCACAGGTGCTTGTCCCATTCGCTGGAGCATACGGTCTTTGCCTGATACCAAAAAGGATTTCCCTAAGCGTTGGGTCTGCTTTTTAGAAAGAAAACCATCTAAGAAGCGATGCCACTTAGGGTGTCTCTCAAGCCATTTTTGATAGTTCTCCTCTGCATGGTCATCGGCCAAGTTATAGATAAGCAACCCCAGTGGAATCCCCAACAATCGCGAATTGGGTTCCTGACGTAGATAGCCATAGATATTGGCATTCTTAGGTTTTTTATCATTAACAGAAATCGTATTCTTACGCAGCAGATACGCTCCCTCTGGTACCTTTTTTGTAGGATTACACCCCAGCAGATAAGCCAAAGCAAAGAGTAAGAATAGTATTTTAGCAACAAATGTATGCTTCATCGGATAGCCTCAAAATTTCGGCTCAAAATTACAAATTTTATACGATAATACAATTATAATTATCAATTGTTAATTGTTAATTATTAATTATCAAAGATGCTCTACTTGTTTGATCCTATAATCAAGACGCAATAAATGACACCTCTACCCTAGTGCTAGCTAAGACAATTCTCTGCTTAGCAGTTGTAGAGACGCAATTTATTGCGTCTTAAAAAATCACATCTTAATTATTGATTTACATCAATAACCAATGTACTATTGCCAATTAATACTAATATTACTTACTTCAAGATTCTTATATTCCAAATTTCCATCATCATATGCTCTAAAAGAAGTAGCTATAGAGACAAAACTCAATCCTTTTACACTAGGTAATATTTGTTTAAAAGTAACACTCGCTTTCATAGGTACCTCTGTAGGTATTTTATTACATGCAGCAAAAAAAGTATCTTTATTTTTTCCTACAGACATATTTTTTACGAAATATTCATTCCCTTCGAAATCATATGCCTTTATACCGCTAATAATTGTAGGATAATCATCATTTATAAAACAAACTTTTTGATGAACTAACTTATGTGAAATTAGAAATTCCAAAGTAACTGTTTGTTCTACTTTATTCCCTATAACAGAAAGTAGTTTTACCTCAAACTTAGGAGAGAAACTCTTGATGGTACCATTTTCTTGATTTGTATTAGTTTCTGAAGTTTTCATTTTATCTGCCACTGTTTGAAAACCAGCTTCTTGAGAGACAACCTCTCCCATACGAAGAGCATCATCTATAGCAATAACTATTTCTTTTTTGTCTGTATACCTAAGTATAGCGTACTTAACCACCTTGCCATCAACCATTTCTTCTTTGAAAGTCTTAATTATAGGTCTGGTTAATTTTGCAAGATCTCCCTCCGTTGCATTTACTGTTTCCTTCTTTCCCACCTCTGTCCCATTCATGGTATCTATATAATCCCTCACGGTAACTATATCCTTAATAAGGATAGTACCATATGTTTTACCTCTTGAAGGAGTGCCAAAGGAAATAGCATCTCCTCTTTTATAGGTATGATTATCAACAGCTACATATTCTTTTCTTGAATTTTTGGAACTCTGCCCTGACAAAGAGCCAAAGTTTAATACCATTAGCAACAAAAGTGCTATTTTTTTCCCTGTTTTCATTGTTCTTATTTTTAATATGACAAAGTTACCATTATTGTCTTATTCAAAGACTTTATTTTTTTACTAATAGGAGAAAAATATTACTAAGAGTTAAAAATATTTCGTACCTTTGTCGCAAAATATAAGTATGTCATTAGGAAAAAAGTTAAAACAAGCGCGCCTTAATAAAAATCTTTCTCAAGATTTTATGGCTGAGATGTTGGATGTTTCTCAAAAAACATATTCCAACTTTGAAAATAATAAGACAACCCCCAATTTTTCACAAATTGAGGAAATTTCTAAAATACTGGATATAAGTATTTTAGATTTCTTAGAAGATACTGAAAAATATAACTTCTACCAAAATAACACAGGTACAAACAATGGTTTTGTAGTTAATAATTTCTCAGAAAAACTTATTGAACAATATGAACTTCGAATTAAAAAATTAGAGGAAGAAAATGCATATCTAAAATCCCTATTAGACCGAATGCTAAAATAACTGATTCTAACAAAAAGAGCTTCAAAAATAGATTGAAGCTCTTTTTTTCTATTTACCAATTAATATATAATAAACTAAATATCAAACAACTACCCTCCTAACATTAATAATTAACAATTATTTTCTCCTCCTTCTTACAAACACCACTAATCCCACAAGGGCTACCAGTACCGCCACACCTATCCACAATCCATCTAAGGATACTTGCTTCTTTTCCTGTCCTGTGGTGGTCTCTTCTTTTTGGAGCACTTGGCTATTGTTAGTGTCATATACTTCCTCTGAAGCATTATTGGCAGCAGAAAGCTGTTTCTGATATACTTGCGCATTGGCCACTGGGGCTTTTTGCGAGATATATTCTTGCAATTTCTTATTCTCAGAAGAGAACTGAGAGGAGGTTACCCCATACTGCTTTACCAAATCGGTATGGAGACTCGCCAAATGTGCAATCTGCGACTCTGAGGCCTTCCACATGCCTTTGCGAGTAGCCTCCAGCATCACCGCTGTTACCTCTTCCAAGGATACGGCATTCTCCCGCTTGATAAAGTCGGTTACGCCCAACTGTTGCTTGTCTTCTATATAAGTATCATAGACTTCATTCCATAGGGCATCATCTATCAGTTCAGGACGGGTGGCCTCCCAGCCGTGCATATTGGTTACAATCTCTTGGATTTGTCCTGCCGCAGAGGCCTTGCCTTTCATCATCTCCTTGATATACTTAGGGTTGAGTATGGTAGCACGTGCCTCTACTCCTATAGCCTCCTTCAGTTCTTGCAAGTGCATGTTCTTATGATTGCGATAGTCAGCCAAGTAAGCATCAGGGTCTTTGCCTGTTACCTCTTTGATAGCAGCATTCATTCCTCCCATAAACTCATATACGTGATCAAGGCTCAAGGCACCCCAAGTATTGTTCTGGCGTGGCTGAATAAGTACATCGGCATGCTTGATTGCAGCACGAAACATGCCTTCTTGGAACTGACTCCAGTTCTCTTTAGTGCCATAGAATGCGCCCATATTGTGCATATACACTTGGGCAATATCGCTTTGGCTCTCCCACTTATCTCCTGCATTGATGAGCTCCTTAATACCTGTGTCATACCTACCTTGTAGCCCTCCGAAGATACGCTGAGTGGACATCTCACGGGCTTCCTTAGGCGGCACCCCTGCCTCTACTAACTCCTTCTCTATATCCACAGTTCCTGCACTGACCTGGTTGGCGTAAGGCTCTTGAGGGAGCGCACTGACCATCTCTATGGCCTTGGTAATAAGGAACAAACGAGAGGCGGCCAAGTCACGGAACTGACCAGAGGTCTGTATCACCACATCTATTCGTGGGCGACCCAGCTCCTCTGAAGGAATCAAGCGTATATCACCCACTCGGCCAAAGGTATCCCACACGGGTTCTACTCCCAGCATATAGAGGGCTTGGGCTATGGATACACCCTCGGTCTCTACAAACTCAGAACTCCAGAAAGTATAAGCAATCTTCTTAGGATATTCACCGTGTTTTTCCTTGTATTCGTTCAGTACATTCTGGGCTAAGGCTACCCCTCTATCCCAAGCCAATTTGCTCGGTGTACTCTCTGCATTAACTGAATAAAGGTTGTGCCCTGTAGGTACTCCCTTAGGGTTCGCTACGGCATCTCCCCCTGAAGAAGGAGGGGTATAGCCACCATTAAGAGCATTGAAAAAGGCTTTTTCTTCCAGATGGGGACTTTGTTGTAGGCCATCTCGGTAGAAAATGATATTGGTAATAGCCTCTTCTATTCCTACTATGGCACGAGCTCGCGCTACCTTGGCCTTTTTGGCAGCCAACTCAGCCAACTCTTTCTCTGTAAGTGGCTTGCGTTCTTCTTTCTTGACAGCGGGTTTCTTAGTTTTGGTAGCCTTACCTACTGCATCGGGTTTCTTACCCTTGACTGTATCAGTCTTAGCATGAGCAGTGGAATCCTTGGCTTGTGCTGCTTCCTTGTCCATTTGTTTTTTGAGGAAATAAGGCATACCTGATTGGTCTTCAGCGGCCATAGTTTCCTTGGCCTTGGCCAATTCCTCTGGAGTGATATTGGCATAACTACAGATAAGCTCAGTGGTTACAGGCTTCCCTGCAAGTACCTGACTCACAAGATTTTTAGCTGGATTGAGGTATTGCTCAGAGAAAAACACTTTACGCTTGAGGTCTTTCTCACTTACCTTACCGTCTATTTTATAGAGTGCAGCTACACTATAGGCTATTGGGTCGGCCGACATGGCCACTACGGTAGAGTTGATTTTATCCGCTGGGTAAGGTACCCCCATGGTGTAAAGCTCCCCATTAATCTTCTCCGTGGCAATCTCTTCGGCAAAGTTGGACAAGCGATCTATCTCTGCCTCCGTATAGGGCTGGGTAAGGATACTATCCAAACGCAAATCGCGATGTAAGCCCATACCTACAGCCAACTTTTTGATATGTAGCGAAATAGTATTCTTATCGGTTGGATTCTTTGACTTCTGGTAGGAGAGGATCGTGTTCTCTAACTCATTGAAGGTGTTGCGCATATCACTCTCGGTAAAGGCAGGGGTAAGGTAGGACACCAGTGAGCCATACGAACGACGCTTGGCCATCATCGCCTCCCCTATATTGCCTATGGTATAGTAATAGAAGTGTGGCACCGTACCGACCAAGATGTCTCCCCAATCATAGTCAGAGAGGGTAACCTGCTTATTGGGGGTAAATTCCAAAGAGCCATGGGTACCAAAGTGAATAAGCGCATCGGCCTTCAATCCATTTTGTACCCACAAGTAAGCCCCTATATAGGCATAAGGAGGAATTTCTTTGACCCCATGCTGTACCTTGAAATCGTCTTCAGTACTAATAGCCGCAGGGGGTTGGGGCAATATAGTCACATTGCCAAAAGTAAGGCGTGCTACAGCCAAATAGTCCTTGCCGTCCTTATGAGCAGCTAAGTAGTTGCCTGGTACTGCCCCATTGTGTGCTACCACTTCTTTATAGAGGTCTTGGGGCAGCGTTGTCTTGAGCCAAGTATCCAGCTCATTAGCCTCTACCAGAGCGGGATTATCCTCTGCTAAAAAGCGTTCTATCTCACCCTTAGCGCTGGCTCGGTAGGTATTGGCATACTTATTTAGTAGTGTATGAAATTCCCCTACCGTAGCAGGGAGACCTTCTACCTTATAGCCTTCTTTCTTGAGTTGTATCAAGAAATTATAAAGTGATTCTATCACTTCCAATCCTTGTGCCACAGGGGGATTAA
>CAJZFM010000057.1 GCA_915070235.1 uncultured Capnocytophaga sp.
AATCCGTGAAATCCGTGGGAGTTTGTTATTTATAGAACTTTGTAACAACCCTACTCTTGGAGGGGGCAGGGGGAGGTTCTATTTTAGCAAGAAGGGCTATAGGGAGGTTCTAATATAATACTAATGACTAATGACAAATACCATTATAGTACTTGTCATTAGTCATTAGTCACTTGTCATTATTCTACGCTTCGCCTGATCCTGAGAAGTGGGCTTGCTTGCCGAAGATCTCTTCGTCGGTAGGGAGCTCTTTATCGTGTTCGTACTGATAAAGATTGGTGCTAAGATTCTGCATGAGTTGCTTGGCCTGCGAGGGGGTCATGATGATCCTGCTCTGTACGCGTGCCTTGGGCATCCCTGGCATGATAGAGATAAAGTCCAAGACAAACTCGGTATCGGAGTGGTTCACCACTACCATATTGGCATAAGTACCTGTGGCTACTCTATCGTCTATCTCTATGTTGATTTCCCTTTTGGTTACCTTTTCCATAGGCTATAGGTTGATGTTCTGTTTTGCTAATTCCCTACGTGAGCCTACTATGATATTCTCGTAGCGCTTCATACCTGTACCTGCTGGGATACGGTGGCCTACGATTACATTTTCTTTGAGACCTTCCAGCTCATCTACCTTGCCTTGTACGGCGGCTTCGTTGAGTACCTTGGTAGTCTCTTGGAAGGAGGCAGCCGAGATAAAGGACTTGGTCTGCAAGGAGGCACGTGTAATACCTTGTAACACAGGTACGGCTGTAGCAGGAATAACGTCGCGGGCTATAACCAAGCGCTTGTCTTGGCGCTTGAGTAGGGAGTTCTCATCGCGCAGCTGTCGCATAGTTACGATCTGTCCTGCCTTAAGATTCTGAGAATCACCAGCATCCTCTACTACTTTCTTTCCGAAGAGCTTATCGTTTTCCTCAATAAAGTCGTCCTTATGTACCATTTGTTCTTCAAGGAAGAGGGTATCACCTGGGTCTTGGATTTCTACCTTACGCATCATCTGGCGTACCACCACCTCAAAGTGTTTGTCATTGATCTTCACCCCTTGTAAGCGGTATACCTCTTGTACTTCATTTACCAAATATTGTTGTACTGCCGATGGGCCTTTGATACGTAGGATATCCTCTGGCGTTACGGAACCATCGGAGAGTGGCATACCTGCACGTACGTAGTCGTTCTCTTGTACGAGTACTTGAGAGGAGAGTTTCACAAGGTAAGTGCGTTTTTCTCCTGTCTTGGACTCAATATAGATCTCACGGTTACCGCGTTTTACTTTTCCGAAGGATACTACCCCGTCTATTTCAGCCACTATGGCAGGGTTAGAAGGATTACGTGCTTCAAAAAGCTCTGTTACACGTGGTAGACCCCCTGTAATATCCCCAGACTTAGCGGACTTACGTGGTATCTTCACGAGAATTCGGCCTTCCTTGATCTTTTCCTTGTCATCCACCATGATGTGGGCACCTAGTGGTAGGGTGTACGAACGCAAGATGTTGCCTTCCTTATCCTGAATATGCATAGTAGGAATGAGTCGCTTGTTACGAGACTCGGAGATTACTTTCTCTTGGAAGCCTGTTTGCTCGTCTATCTCTACCTGGAAGGTTACCCCTTGTTCTATATTTTCATAAACAATCTGTCCTGAGAACTCGGAGATAATCACCGCGTTATATGGATCCCATTGGTTGATTACATCCCCTTTCTTTACGTTATCGCCATTTTTCTTGAAGATGAACGAACCGTAAGGAATGTTGGAGGTACTTAGTACCATACGGGTATGAGGTTCTAGGATCTTCACCTCGGAAGTACGAGAGATAACCACCTCTACAGGGTTGCCATCGTAGTCCTCGCCCTTAACGGTCTTGAGGTCGTCAATTTCAAGAATACCATCAAAGTGTGCGATGATCTTGTTCTCTTCGGAGATGTTCCCCGCAGTACCCCCCATGTGGAAGGTACGCAAGGTAAGCTGTGTACCAGGCTCTCCAATGGACTGAGCGGCTACAACTCCTACGGCCTCACCTATCTGTACCATCTTACCTGTGGAGAGATTACGCCCATAACACTTAGAGCAGATACCATGCTTGGCCTCGCAGGTGAGGGCAGAGCGCACCTCAATAGATTCTATAGGTAACTGGTTGATTTTCTCTACAGCATCCTCACGGATTTCCTCGCCAGAGAGTACAATAATTTCTTCATTGAGCGGGTTGATCACATCATTCAGCGCTACACGACCCAATACACGTTCGCCAAGGGTTTCTATGACTTCTTCGTTCTTCTTAAGGGCACGTATCTCAATACCACGAAGGGTACCACAATCATCGGTATTGATGATTACGTCCTGAGATACATCTACCAAACGACGGGTGAGGTAACCCGCGTCGGCTGTCTTAAGCGCCGTATCGGCCAATCCCTTACGAGCACCGTGGGTGGAGATGAAGTATTCCAAGATAGAAAGCCCCTCTTTGAAGTTGGAAAGAATCGGGTTTTCAATGATTTCGCCCCCGCCTGTGGTGGATTTCTTAGGCTTGGCCATAAGACCTCGCATACCTGTAAGCTGGCGAATCTGTTCCTTAGAACCACGCGCTCCTGAGTCAAGCATCATATATACGGAGTTGAACCCTTGTCTGTCCTCACTGATGCGCTTCATAGCAAGGTCAGTAAGGCGGGCATTGGTAGAAGTCCATACATCAATCACTTGGTTATAACGCTCATTGTTGGTGATAAGCCCCATGTTATAGTTACCAATGATGCCTTGTACTTGCTCATTAGCATCGGCAATCATCTCTTGTTTTTCCTTAGGAATGATAATGTCGCCCAAGGAGAAGGAAAGTCCCCCTTGGAAAGCGAACTTATATCCCATGGCCTTGATGTCGTCCAAGAACTCAGCGGTACGTGGAATACTTGTCTTTTTCAATACATGCCCGATGATATCGCGGAGAGATTTCTTGGTCAATATGGTGTTGATATACCCAGCCTCTGGGGGTACTACCTCATTGAAGAGGACACGCCCCACGGTGGTATCTATCAGTTTGGTTACTATGTTGCCATGTTCATCAAGGTCTTTGGTACGTACCTTGATAGAGGCATTGAGGTGTACCTTATGCTCGTTGTAGGCAATATTCACCTCCTCTGGAGAGTAGAATACAGAGCCCTCGCCTGCGATAGGTTCCTCTGGAGTGCTCTTGCGCATCTTGGTGATGTAGTAAAGCCCCAAGACCATGTCCTGCGAAGGTACGGTAATAGGTGCCCCATTGGCAGGGTTCAAGATATTATTGGAAGCCAACATGAGCATTTGTGCCTCAAGGATCGCCTCAGGCCCAAGGGGCAAGTGTACGGCCATCTGGTCACCGTCAAAGTCGGCGTTGAACGCAGTACATACCAATGGGTGTAGGCGAATGGCCTTTCCTTCTATCAGCTTAGGCTGGAAGGCCTGAATACCCAAACGGTGCAGCGTAGGAGCACGGTTCAGTAGCACAGGGTGTCCCTTGATGACGTTCTCCAAGATGTCCCATACTACAGGCTCTTTCTTATCTATAATACGCTTGGCCGATTTGACTGTTTTGACAATTCCGCGCTCTATGAGCTTGCGAATGACAAAAGGCTTGTAAAGCTCAGCGGCCATATTCTTAGGCAAACCACATTCGTAGAGTTTAAGCTCTGGCCCTACGACAATCACCGAACGAGCGGAGTAATCCACACGCTTACCAAGTAGGTTCTGGCGGAAGCGCCCTTGTTTTCCTTTGAGAGAGTCAGAAAGGGACTTAAGCGGACGATTGGCATCGGTCTTTACGGCAGAGGATTTGCGAGTATTATCAAAGAGGGAATCCACGGATTCCTGCAACATACGTTTTTCGTTGCGCAAAATCACATCAGGCGCTTTGATTTCTATCAAGCGCTTAAGACGATTGTTGCGAATGATCACACGGCGATAGAGGTCATTGAGGTCGGAGGTAGCAAAACGCCCCCCGTCCAAAGGTACAAGCGGACGCAATTCGGGTGGGATCACAGGAATGACCTTCATGATCATCCATTCGGGGAGGTTCTCCCTATTCTTCTGAGAATCACGGAAGGCCTCCACTACCTGTAAGCGCTTAAGTGCCTCGGTCTTGCGCTGCTTAGAGGTTTCTGTATTAGCCCTATGGCGCAAGTCGTAAGAAAGCGCATCAAGGTCTATCTCATGCAAAAGGTCATAGAGTGCCTCGGCTCCCATCTTAGCAACAAACTTGTTAGGATCGGTATCCTCCAAGTATTGGTTCTCCACTGGTAGAGACTCCATGATATCAAGGTATTCTTCTTCTGTCAAGAAGTCCATTTTCTCCAATGGCTCTCCAGAGAGGGACTTGGCAATCCCTGGTTGAATAACGATATAGCGTTCGTAATAGATGATCATGTCCAACTTCTTGGAAGGAAGTCCGAGCAAATAACCTATCTTATTAGGCAAGGAACGGAAATACCAGATATGAGCCACAGGCACCACTAAGCTGATGTGGCCTACACGCTCACGACGTACTTTCTTTTCGGTTACTTCCACCCCACAACGGTCGCACACGATCCCTTTATAGCGGATACGCTTATACTTTCCACAAGCACACTCGTAGTCCTTCACAGGGCCGAAGATACGCTCACAGAATAGTCCATCGCGCTCAGGCTTGTGGGTGCGATAGTTGATGGTCTCTGGCTTGGCTACCTCACCACGAGAGACTGCTAAGATACTCTCAGGAGAAGCCAATCCGATAGAGATTTTGTCAAATCTCACAGTTGCATTTTTCTCTTTTACTCTTGCCATAGCATTTTTTAATAACAAAATTTGTTCCTATTTGGACAAATACACGAAAAGAGGAGGCTACACAACCCTTATGGCCATGTTACCTTCTCTACCTTTGCTCTCACCCTAATAGAGTGAAATACAAGTACTTATATGCTCTACGAAAGTCAAAATAACTTCTATAAAAACACTTAACCAAACTGAGGGCAAAGATACAATAAAAATTTAAAAGTAAAAAGTAAAAAAGATTTATTTTTTACTTTTTACTTTTACCTTGAAAATTAGTATTCAAACTGTACTTTCTTATTTGGGTCTGGGTTACCTGCCCAATAAGCCCTATAGAGATCTAAACTCTTGCGTATCTCCCCATAGAGCGCTTCGTTATGCTGGCGAAGATCGTCCAAGTGGTAGAACTTAGCCAATACATGCTGGTGCTCTATCCAATCCAAGGATTGCATACAGTCATCTAAGCCATCAAGGGTGTATCCAAAGTAATCAGGCAAGGAGAAAGTCTCCTTCATCGTACTAAGGAAAGCGCGTTCGTTTTGGACATTTCTTAGATCAACGTGAAACTCCAAAGCGTTTTTTCTGATATACGTACTCATTTCTATTAGTAAATATTTAGAATAGTGTTTTTCAATGATTTACCAACAGTCTTACCCTATACCTGAATGACTCCTAAGTTAAAAGGCTTCTCTATAGGTGCCCCATTGGCCGCTTCTATCCCTTGTGAGATCCATAGGCGGGGATCGAGCGGGGCTATGATCGCATCTGTCCATAGGCGTGCTGCGGCATAATAAGGGGTAGTTTGTTGGTTATATTTCTCTTGAATATTTTCTAATAGTTCGCGCTCTCTTTCCTCGGATAGTGTCTCGCCCTTGCGCTTAAGGGTAGCTGTTTCTATCTGTAAGAGCACCTTGGCTGCTTGAGCGCCTCCCATCACGGCCAAGTTGGCCGAAGGGTAAGCCACAATCAGGCGTGGGTCGTAGGCCTTGCCACACATGGCGTAGTTACCTGCCCCGTAGGAATTGCCTACGATAACAGTGAATTTAGGCACTACCGAGTTGGCCACAGCATTGACCAATTTGGCTCCGTCCTTGATAATCCCCCCATGTTCGGACTTGCTACCGACCATAAAGCCTGTAACGTCCTGAAGGAAAACCAGCGGGATACGCTTTTGGTTACAGTTGGCTATAAAGCGGGTTGCCTTATCTGCACTATCGGAGTAGATCACCCCGCCTATCTGCATCTCCCCTTTGCGGGTCTTGACCACCTTGCGCTGGTTGGCTACAATCCCTACTGCCCAGCCATCTATACGTGCATAGCCTGTGAGAATTGTCTGCCCATAGCCTTCCTTGTATTCCTCCCACTCAGAGTTATCTACCAAGCGGAGGATCAGCTCCTTCATATCATAAGGTTGGGTACGGCTAATGGGTAATATACCATATATATCATTAGGATCCAGCTTAGGGGCAGCGCTCTCTACCCTGCTAAAGCCCGCTTTGGGTGCCTCGGCCAGCTTATCCACGAGGTTCTTGATTACATCTAAGGCATCTTGATCCGTTTCACATTGGTAATCCGTTACCCCACTAATCTGGCAATGGGTGGTGGCACCGCCCAAAGTCTCATTGTCTATGTCCTCCCCTATGGCTGCTTTCACTAAGTAACTACCCGCTAAGAAGATACTCCCCGTTTTATTGACGATAAGTGCCTCATCGCTCATAATCGGCAGATAAGCACCTCCTGCCACACAACTACCCATCACGGCAGCTATCTGAACGATGCCTTGGCTACTCATCTGGGCATTGTTGCGGAAGATACGCCCGAAGTGCTCCTTGTCAGGAAACACCTCGTCCTGCAAAGGCAGAAATACGCCCGCACTATCCACAAGGTAGATGATCGGTAAGCGGTTTTCCATAGCGATTTCCTGAGCGCGGAGGTTCTTCTTACAAGTCATGGGAAACCAAGCCCCTGCCTTCACTGTAGCATCATTGGCCACTACTATTACCTGGCGGCCACGTACATAGCCTATTTCCACTACGACCCCTGCCGATGGACAACCCCCATACTCCTGATACATACCATCGGCAGCAAAAGCCCCAATCTCCAATCGAGGTTTGTCCTTATCCAATAAGTAATCTATACGTTCGCGAGCCGAGAGCTTTCCCTGTTGGTGCAGCTTCTCAAGGGCTTTGTCTCCCCCTCCTCGCTTAATCTGTTCCCAGCGCTGGCGCACCTGGTCTCGTGCGAGCTTGTTGTGATCTTCGTTCTTATTAAAAGCTAAATCCATACGGGACGTTTTCAAGTTGCAAAGTTAAGAATTTTTATTATTTAAACAAGTTTTTCCGACGATTTTTTTCAAAAAAAATGCTTTTAACTGTTAACAAAATATTACTTTAATCATTATCAGTTAGTTGCGAGTGGAAAAAACATATTATTTAGGTTCGCTCAGGCGCACGTAGCGCACATAACCAGTACCTTCGGTTTTCCCCTTGAGGGATTCGGTTGAGAAAGGCACTTGAGCATCGGTAGTGTAGTAGTATTGGTCTTCTACAGCCGACTCAAAGCGAATCTTATACCCCTTGTCCAAGAGGTTTTTGTCCAAGTCCAAGACGATATTCTTGCGATCGCCCTGAGTGATAGAAGCCCCAGTGATGGCATCTATCTTTTCTTTTTTCTCACTATAGAAGCCGAACCACTTCTTAAGCGAGTCGTAGTACTTGCCATTGTCGCCAAAGACATAGAGCGTCTTAACGTATTTGTCCTCTGGGTCTATGAGCGATACCACCATATAGGCACCCTCGCCAGTATAGTTGGCCATTTGTACCATACACTTGAACTTGTCTTGCGCCTGAGCTGTGGCAAAGGCCAAGAATGCCACTAAGGCAAATCCTATTTTCTTTGTCATGATTTTGAATGTTTTAAAATGAGAGCGCAAAGATACAATTTTTTTAGAAAAAAGCGAATAGTGAAAAGTGAGGGATATTTTGGTATATTTTTTGTATATTTGCACTTTAAAAGAATACCTTATGTCTACAGCTGTATTAACCAAACCAAAAAGAGCCACAGATAGCACTACCACAGGGCTTAATGAAGTAGCTGCTAAGGAGAAAACAGCTACTACAAAGAAAACTATTGCCTCCTCTAAAAAGGAAGAAACTGAAGAAGTTTCTTGGGAAGAGTTGCAAAATATCACCAAAAAATTAATAGAAGAAGGAAAATTAAAGCCTTTTGATAAGAAATACATATATGGTGATTTGTGATACAAATATAATCAGCAAATATCTTGAAGGAGTTCCTTTGGTTGTGAAAAACATTAATGCTATAGGAACAGATAATATAGCCATAACACCTGTAATTCTCATTGAGCAAAACAAGTGGTTAAGTGTGTTTAAAGAAATAGACAAACCTACAAGGCAAAAATAAGTATGGTCTTTCATAAGATAGGTGAGTTTGTTGTATCTTACCTCTTATGCCTAACTACTAAACACTGACCGCTGACCACTAACCACTAACCACTTCCCACTATAACACTATAGAAAAAAACAATAGAACTCCGCCTCTTCTGATAGATTTTATTTATACTTTTGCACCGTAAAACAAAGATATTCTATAACATTTAAATAATCATAATCATGTCTTTAGTAGGAAAAAAATTCCCAAATATCACCGTTGATGCTATGTCTGAAATGGGTGACAACCTTCGTATCAACATCTTTGAAGAGGCTACCAAGAAAAACAAAAAAGTAGTTCTTTTCTGGTATCCAAAGGACTTTACTTTCGTATGTCCTACCGAACTACACGCTTTTGAAGAACTCAAAGGAGAATTCGAAAAACGCAACACTATCATCATAGGTGCTTCAGTGGATACCTGTGAGGTACACTTCGCTTGGCTTAATACTCCTAAAGATCAGGGAGGTATAGAAGGAGTAAGCTACCCTATCTTGGCCGATACAACTCGTAATCTCTCCAATGCCTTAGGTATCTTGGAAGCAGATCATATATATAACGAGGAGTTGGAAAACTACCTTATTGAGGGTTCCAATGTTACTTTCCGTGCTACTTTCCTTATAGATGAAAACGGAAAAGTATTCCACGAAAGTGTAAATGATATGCCTCTTGGACGCAATGTAAAAGAATACCTCCGCCTAATTGATGCTTATACTCACGTACAAAAATACGGAGAAGTATGCCCTGCTAACTGGGAAGAAGGTAAAGAGGCTATGCATGCCGATAGAAAAAGTACTGCTGATTACTTAGCTAAACACTAATTAATCGTATTGTCTTACTGTCTTCATAGAACGCAAACTTTAATTTTAATCTTGACTTATGTTAGTAGAACTTACCAGCGATAACTTAGCAGAACTCATACAAGCCAACCCTAAAGTGGTTGTACAGTTTTCTGCCTCTTGGTGCGGAAATTGCCGTATCATGAAACCTAAATTCAAAAAACTTGCTGAAGAGAGATCGGATCTTACCTTTGTCATCGCCGATGCAGAGCAATTCCCTGAATCTCGTAAGCTTGCCAATGTAACTAACTTACCTACCTTTGCTGCTTTTGTAAATGGAGAGCTCCTAAAGGACATACAGACCAATAAGCAGGAGGTACTAAATGAATTGATCGATGAAATTACCAATAATTAAGCATATTACCCAATTCATTGAAGCCAATGATGAGGATTATGTGATAGAGACGATAGAGGTGCTGGAAAACCTAACCGAGCTTTCCTCCCTTAAGGACGAAGAATTGGATATTATAGGAGAACTTCTCTCCAATATGTATGGCGCCTTGGAGGTACAAAAGCTCATCAAAGCAGGTACCCCCCAGAAGGAAGCGCTGAACACCTTTATGCAAAGAGTACTTGGTGCTATTGACAAATAAAGTATAATATTCTCATCCTTATTAAATTATGTTAGTTATTCCCGATTTATCTCTTGTAACTCAGCTTAAGAGTTACAAGAATACTAAGGGAGATTCATGGTAAAATGTCTGAACAACAACAAAGAGGCTACCTTTTTCAGATAGCCTCTTTTTTATTCTATAAGGGGAACTTATCAAAATGTAGCACTCTCACTATGATTTTTTCTTTTCTCTCCCGAGCCATTTTCCTTGTACCAAGCAAAACTCCTCTCTCTCTAAGG
>CAJZFM010000058.1 GCA_915070235.1 uncultured Capnocytophaga sp.
CTTCTATTATCTTTGTACCACCTGCATTTGCGGCTGATGCCATTATGGAAGCTGCTGAAGCAGGGATTAAAGTAATTATCACCATTACAGAGGGAATTCCTGTGGCTGACATGGTAAAGGTTGCTGCCTATATCAAGGATAAGGGTTGTCGCCTTATAGGCCCTAACTGCCCTGGGGTCATTACACCAGAAGAAGCGAAAGTAGGTATCATGCCTGGCTTTGTATTCAAGAAAGGAAAGGTAGGTATTGTCTCAAAATCAGGGACTTTGACTTATGAGGCTGCTGACCAAGTGGTACGCCAAGGCTTGGGTATCTCTACCGCTATAGGTATCGGGGGAGATCCTATCATAGGTACTACCACCAAGGAAGCAGTAGAACTCTTCATGAATGATCCTGAAACAGAAATTATAGTAATGATAGGTGAAATCGGTGGTCAGTTGGAAGTGGAAGCAGCTCGCTGGATCAAAGAGACAGGCAACAAGAAACCTGTAGTAGGCTTTATCGCTGGGGAAACAGCACCTAAGGGACGTACTATGGGACATGCTGGTGCCATCGTAGGTGGTAGCGAAGATACCGCTGAAGCTAAAAAACGTATCATGCGCGAATGTGGTATCCATGTGGTAGATTCACCTGCAAAAATCGGCGAAAAAGTAAAAGAAGTATTGAAATAATTTCCACATAATACTTAGAATTAAAGCGTTGAGAGGCTAAGGTCAGCAGTGGCCATTAGCCTCTCTTTTTGAGTATATTGGAAATTCCTATAATTTATATTATGTAAAATAGGATAATAATGATTAATGCCAATAATGATCAAATTCATTAAGGCTACATAAATTGTACCTCTACACTAAGGAAATCTTATTAATCATTATTGGCACTGAACATTAATCATTACTCACTGATCCACTGAGTGACTTCTGGGTCATTAGGAAGGGTTTTTGGATCTATAACTTTCTCTAAGTGTCCGTCCTTTCCGATAAGGTATTTTTGGAAGTTCCAGCTTACTTTGGAGTCTATGACGCCATTCTTGGATTTCTGGGTAAGAAACTGATACAGAGGGTGCATATCCTTTCCCTTGACAGAGATCTTGCTCATCATAGGAAAACTTACCCCATAATTCACCTGACAGAATGTGGCAATCTCTTCATTGGTACCTGGTTCTTGTTTGAGGAAATTATTGGCGGGAAAGCCTATGATGACAAAATCCTTGTCCTTATACTGCTGGTAGAGCGCCTCTAACTCCTTATACTGAGGGGTCAGTCCGCACTTGGAGGCGGTATTGACAATCATCACTTTCTTGCCTTGTAGGCTTGACAGTGGAAATGCTTTCCCTGTAATGTCCTCTACTTCAAATTGGTAAATCGTTTGGTCGTTCATTTGTTTTTTGGTTTGTGCTTTTCCTATCATAATTCCTATGAGGAAAAGGAGGATTAATTTACTTACTTTCATTTTTAATTATTAATGGTTTATTATCAATGGTGTTTCTCAAATAAATAGAAAAATAATCGTATAAATGATACAGAAAAGTTTTATACTCTTATTACTACTATCTACATAACAATAAAAGGTACAATTAAGAAAAAATAAGGCATAGAACAGTACATTTTTATAGTAACTAAAAATATCCAAAAACAATTGAAAATCACTTCTTTGGTATTTTTCAGTGGAAATCCCTACTATGTTGGTATTCTCAAAAGCTTCTATTTCACTAAAATAGCATTTTTCTATCTCATAATAAGTAATTTCTTCCTCATCGTTTAATTGAGGAACTTGTCTGATAGAAAACAATCCTGTAGCTCTGTATAAAAACGTAATTTTATATTTTTGTTTTACACCATCTATTTTTTCAAGATATGCCCTTAGTTTAACTCCTTGCTTATAACAAGTATTTACCAAAGCTGTTGTCTTTTTCATTGTATCTATTTGGCTATAAATAGCTATTGTTTTATAAAAAACAAAAGAAATATAAACAGCACTTGCTATAATGAGCATATAGATAAGGATCTTTTTCATCTCAAAGCTAATCTTTTATCTTTTTCTTCCATTGCTTGCCGTAGATGGCGTAATAGATATCTTCTTCGTAATATTTGTAAAAACCTGGTTCTTTGTTAGCAATAAAGAAGGCTTCTTTTTCCTTGAGGAATTTTGCGAGTAACTCCTTGTTCTCTGGCTTTTCCATTTCTTTTTCCAAATTCTTAAACACCATATCAAACTGTGCCGAGGTGATTCCTTGGCAGATAAGTGGTAAGGATTTCTCATTCACTCCGTAACGGTCTATAAGGGCACTAACGAAATACTTATGTACCATTTGGTGTTCGTCGTCCAATAGCGCAAAGTATTGGCTCACCAAGGGAAAGTACTCCTCCCCTATCAGTCCTAAGCCAAAGACCACATAACTGCCCGGCATACAGCTTTTCTCACCTTCTTCTACATCATTGTACCACTGGAATTCTTTCATAGCTACCTCGGCATAAGCTACTAATTTAGGGCGCAACTCCTCGTATTGCAGTGCTTGGGCAAAGAAGCGATGAGTAGGCGATTTGGCAATGCCTTTGATGTCTAAAAACTGTTTAGGGGCTTTACTGCTGAACTTGATATAGTAGCTGGCAGGGAAATCAGCTTTGAGCAGGGCGATGATAAAATCCAACGCTTTGTTGTAAGCTGTAGCCGATTCCTGTTTTATTTTCACACTGATTTGAGCAAAGACATCGTTGGCATCGCATTCTATGTCATTATCCTTGTAGTGAATAAGATCGTTGGGCAAGATACCTGTCCCCTCTTTGAGGTACATAGCTGCTTTTTTAGAACCTAATTCCTTAGCAGCTCGCTCTAAATCCTCACAAGCAAACTTTACATCCCAACTATATTCTTTGTATTGGATACGCCAAAGAGCTTGTGCCACAAATAGGTTTAGTTTGGCATTATCTATATCTTTTGCTTGCAAACCTTCCTTGAGCGTATATTTTTTTGACCAATCTTCTCCTTTTATTTTGTAATATAGAGGCATAAAAACCTTTTCTTTCCACTCTCGTGTATGGTAGAGCAAGCACCATTGATACTCTTTTAAAGTCTTTTTCCATTTGGGGTCTATAAGAGTAATACCTTTGTTAAGAATTTCAACCACCTTATCCTCACTATAACCAGTGAGTTCAAAATCAAAAAGTTTATCAAAGAAAGTATGCACTTCCTTCTCTTTCATTTTCTCGGTAGCTTCATAGATTACCTTTTGTACATAGGTATCCAAACGCTCTTTGAGTTCTGCCTTGCGCTCGGGGTGTTCCAATCGCAATTGTTTGCGGGCGTGATGCCCTGAGGCAGAAAGAAAATCAAGTACTAAGGTAAGTTTGTACTTGAAGTGATAATAAAACTCAGGATTGAAGAACATTTGAGTAAATTGTTCTTCCAAAGCAGGAAGTAACTCATTGTCTATGAAATCATCAGGAAGCTGATCAAAGTCTTTGATGGTAATGGAAGGACTACCCGAATTAAACGTTATTTTGTCTTTTCGCTGTTTGATTTTGAAATAATCAGTAATACCTTCCCAAAGTCCATTTCTTCCATAAGGTTGTTTAGGGAGGTCTAATCGGTCAAAGGTAGCAGTTACCCTTGATAGTATTTCTTGGATGATGATTTCTGTGTTCATTATTTTTGAGTTTAGGTACTTTATAAATAAAGAGCTGTAAGCTCACGCCAGCTTAGCGGCTGCCTACTGACCACTGATTTTGCCAAAGAAAAATTTCAATTCTCTTGAGAAGATCTCAATAGGATAGAGGTGTCCCAGATTTTGTATAAGATGTATATCTACCTGTTGTTCAGGGGTTTTGTCGACTAAGGCTATGGGTAGGCTTTCCTTATAGGGGATCACCTCGTCCTGCATACCCATGACAAGGAGCATATATTGCCTATACTCCTTATCCCAAAAGGGAGCAAAGGGTAGCTCGTGCTGGTAGTTTAGCGCAGGATTAAAAAGAGCGCAGGGTTTTTGTAGCTTTTGCGCTAAGAAATAGCCGATAAGCCCCCCTGCACTGGAGCCAATGATCACATCAATATTTTGGTATTCCTCGCATAAGTGAGTGAATAGCTCAGGGTTATTTTTGTAATCAAAGACAGGTGCAAGTATTTCCCCATAACGGGCAAGTACCTCTTCCCTATCGGCGTGCAAGTGGCTGTCTAAGCCATGCAAATATAGGATTTTTCTCATAATCTAAACCAATTTGTACCCAATACCATAGACCGCTTGAAAGTCAATTTCTGCCCCTAAGGATTTGAGTTTTTTGCGTAAGTTCTTCACTTGGGAGTAGATAAAGTCCAAACTATCTACTTGGTCTATATCATCGCCCCAAATGGCTTCAGCCAAGGTGGTACGCTCCACCAATTTCTCTGGGCGAATCATGAAGTAATAGAGCATCTCATATTCCTTTCTATTGATAGTCATAGGTTTGCCTGCTACTACCACGCGCCTATCTTCTGGGTATAGCGTAACATTTTTGTAAGCGATAAAGTCCTCCCCTTGCTGGTGCTTGCGGCGAATGATAGATTTGATTCTGGCCAATAGTTCTGCCAAGTGGAAGGGCTTTGCCAAATAATCATCAGCTCCCTTTTCCAGCCCTAAGACCTTATCCTCCACTGAATCCTTGGCCGAGAGGATCAGCACAGCGGTATTCTTTTTCAGTGCCCGAAGTTCGTCCAATAGCTCCATACCACTCCCCTTGGGCAGCATGATATCTAAGAGAATACAATCATAATCATAGTCAGCTATTTTCTTCAGTCCAGAGGGATAATCATGGACAGTCTCCACTAAGAAATTTTCTTTTTCCAAGAAAGTTTGCAAGGTAGAGAGCAGGTCTTTTTCGTCTTCTATAATGAGTATTTTCATAAATGATAGGAATACTTCACTTGGGTTAGGTATCTTATTTTACCCTGTACATAGGTAACTTTTTGGGTGAGTTGTCCTTTGGTATCATACTGATAGATGGTTCTTTGCTGCTCTGTATCTCCCTTATAGGTAATCTCCTCCAAGCGCTTATCGTAGGGAGTATATAGGAAAAATTGGCGTTGCTGCTCTACCCCATTGGCATCATAAGTAGTATATTTGGAGAGCGCACCTCGGTGGTCATACAGATAGGATTCTATGGCAGTGATACTATCTTTCTCGTTGATATAAGTGAGTTGCTGCTCCTCCCCTATATAGCTATATCGTATGCGGCGAGGGGCATTGCTTTGCTTATAGTTATAGGCAAATTTTTCCTCTATAAGGCTGTCTTTTTGGTATTTGAAATTCTCTTTTTCTTTCAGTAGCCATAGGGACATATAGTGGTAATAGGTTTCTTTCTCTTGTTCCAGTCCCTTGGTGTTGTACTTATAGGTTTCCTTAGTAAAGGGACGCCATTTTTCTCTCTGGTACTGATATTCTATGACATTGGAGAGATTTCCATACTTATCATAGTCAAATTCATATTTGCTAAAGAGGGAAAGAGTATCCAAGAACTCATAAGAAAAGCGCTTGATTTCATAGCCCAAAGTATCATAGGTATGATTGATTACTCTTCGATTGATACAGTTGTCTTTGAGTGTTTTACAGATGTAATTCTCAGCAATTACTCTATGCTCTGGGTCATAATACCAAAAGGATTGTTCTTGTAGAGAGTCATTTTTGTACAAACGCTCTATTTGAAACCCTTCTGCATCATAAGAGAGAGTAAGTTCATCAAATTTCAATTGGGAGGTTTTCCCCGAAAGGGAGTCCTCTACAAAGGAATAGTTAATGATGGTTTGCGTATGGATAGGGGCATCTTCCTCCTTATTTAAGTTAGGGTGGGGCTTTTTGGCCACAGGCTTTTTAGGAGGGGTTGGTGTACAAGCGATTAAAGATAGGGATAAAAGAATATAAAATAATCTCATTAAACAAACTCAATTAGTGTTGTTATTTACTTTTCTATACTAAATATGGGATATACCCATAGGCTGTCCTTAGGAGTAGGCAAAAAAGGCAATTTGCCTGTACGCATAAAGCTATTATTGGCATGAGGCTCTAAGGTTTCTAACAGATATTTGCGTCCTTTCTGCTGAGTGGAGACCAGTAGATCTCCTTTTCTGATAGCTACTTTCTGCTTCTTTAGGGTCAGTTGTGCCCTTACTGTTTTGTAATCAATCAATGGCAAACTATCTTTTGAGGTTTTTAGCATATAAGAACGTACCTCCATAAGTGAATCTTTTTCTATTGGGGTCATTTCTATAGCATTGTCTCTGAAATGGTCTATGACATCGGTAAAGAGTTGTGGCACAATGTAGGTCTGAGGAATACGAATAGTATCTTTGGGGGCAGAAAGAATATAGGCTTGTTGTTGCAATCCTTCCTGAGCATCCAAGTCCTGCAGATTCTTAATCAGTTCTCTATGCGAATTGGCAATCAAGATAATACTCTTGAGAGCATTGTGAAGTGTCTCCACTCGCTTTTTGTAAGGAATCCCCTTGTGAGTGGCTATATAAAGCCCTAAGGTATTCCATAAGGAGGTATATCCTACAGAGGTATCGGGTATCTGGGGGGCTATAGACTTAGGCTGTAATTTCTTTTGGACAAGGCTATCTACATCCCTATAAGTACCTCCTAAGGAGTCATTGAGTTGGGGAATCAGATTATCCCTAAGGTAGTACTTTATCTTACCCATATTTTCTTCCATAGCACTCTGATAATAGAGCACTTCCCCACTACTTTTGCTCCTTAGCGTACGGGTATCTACAAATATATGTGGAGAGAGCTGTTGGAATAGTGCTACAAAGGATTGGGTATTAAGGCTTTTATTCTCTATAAAGTCCTCCGATAAGTCTCTATTTACAAAAGTATTAATCTCATTTTTAAAAAACGGATCTTGCTCCATTTGCCCTAAATAATTCATCATCGGAATGACAGCCACTACGGTATTTTCAGGAACAGTGATCTGCTTCTGAGCCAAGTTTCGCATCAGTTGCATGCTGGCATCAATCCCCTCTCGCTCATTGGGAGAATTTCCATTGGCAATGAGAATGATGAGTTTGTCCTTCTTGATACGATTAAAGTCAAAAATGCCATCATTGTTATACACTACCAAGTACAAGGGAATACCACTATCGGTCTTTCCCATAGTTTTAAGAGAAATAGAGCCATAGTTGGTAGCCAATTTCTTATAGAAATCAATGGTTTCTTGGTAAGATGAGCCATGACTCCCATCAGAAAGCTCGAAAGGTGTTACAAAATCTTCTGCGGGTGTAAAGATAGGCGTATTACAAGCCGAAAATAAGGCTATTAGGACGAATATAGATAGCGTTCTCATTCGTTGGTACGTGGTTTTTTACTTATCAAAACAATTCCTAAAGCAATAAGTACAAAGGCAATCGTTGAAGCCAAGGAAATATACCCACCTGTTTGTACGATCTTAGGGGCAAAGGTAAAGGTAAGGGTATGCTTGCCTGCAGGAATAACGACTCCTCTGAGGATATAATCCACTTGATGGATAGGTAGTGGCGTGGTATCATCTAAAACAGCTGTCCAGCCATGAGGGTAGTAAATCTCGGAGAAAACGGCCAACCCTTCGGCTTTATTCTCACAAGTATAGACCAGCCTATCAGGCTCATAGGTTTTTAGCTTAATTAAGGCCAAGCTATCCACTGGGTAGCGTGTATCTTTAAGCGACTTGTCCAAGGTTACAGCCTGTGTCTTAGGAGAAAGGGTATCCAAGGACTGCATAAGCTTATCGGCATTCTCAAGAACGGAAAGCTGTTTTACAAACCATGCATTGCCCAATGCATCGGGGTTTTGCACCACTTGTGTAGTGCCAGATCTATCGGTTTGTAGTATGTATTTTACATTGAGCATATTAAGGACTTGCTCATTTTTATTTTTGTAAAGTTGGTAGTCAAAAAGCTCTTGTACCCTTCTGGGTTTGGCCGCATGATACCCCCCTACAGAGTGGAATGTATAGGAGGTTCTGGCTCCATTGAGGGCTTCATTGACGGAGAAAACACGGTAATAACTCTTGTCCTCCAGTATTTTCTGTTCTTCCTTGGAAAGTGTAAAATAATTTTCCTTTTCTGAAGGAAAAGCATAGTTATCCTCACTCAAATAACGAGTGGTTACCATGGCTATATCGGCTATAAGCAGGACAGAGACAAGGACAAAAGCTATTTTTTCCTTGATTTTCTCTATAGAGAACAGATATGAGACTCCAAAGGCAAGGATTACATAAGTGAAACTCCTAAGAATATCGGCCGTGTACATAGCCCTTCTGTCTTCCTTAATCAGCTGCATGAGTTCCTCCCCATAGGCTTGGGCATAATAGGCATCGCTCGCCCCCTCAAAAGAAAGGCTTCCCTTGATGAGCCAGAGTAGCAATAAGAGCCCCCCTACGATACCACCTGTATAGTACAAATATTGCTTATTGTGTGCTCTTTTTTCGTCCTTTAGATAGGTATAAAGCCCCAATATAGCCAAGGCAGGCATACAGAACTCCAAGATGGTCTGCACTGAAGAGACCGCGCGGAACTTGTTATAGAGCGGGAAATAGTCAATCATCAGGTCGGTCAGCGTGCTGAAATTCTTTCCCCATGAGAGCAACAAGGATAGGATAACCCCCGCCAAGAGCCACCATTTGGCTTTGCTTTTTACTACAAAAAGAGCCAATACAAAGAAGAAGAAGACAAGCACACCCACATAAGCAGGTGCCGCCACTATGGGTTGGTCTCCCCAATAGGTGGGTAGGTGTTGGGTAAAATCCAACACCTGTTCCTGGGGATATTGTTGTATAAGTCGCTCATAAACAGCCGATTTCTCACCCAAATTCTCATGGTTAGACCCTCCTAAAAGGCGGGGAACAATCAGGTTCAAGCTCTCATACACCCCATAACTATACTCGGTGATATAGTCCTTATTCAGTCCGTTTGTATGTCCTTTAGGCGTACCATCGGCATTGAGTAACAAGTCTGACTTGCCACGAGTACTAAAGGCCTCGTACTCCTTGGTAGTCAGTAGCAAAGTAGCATTCATCAGTACAGCTAATAGGGCGGCTGCCACAAGCGTAAAGAGAGATTTTACAAAAGGTTTCCACTCTTTGCTACGCATCGTTTGGTAAAGCTCATAGGCCCCCAAAACCAAGACTAATAGCAGTAAGTAATAGGTCATCTGGAAGTGGTTCGCACTGATTTCCAAGGCTAAAGCTAAGGTTGTAAGCAAAAATGCCCATAGGTATTTCCGCTGAAAAGCCAGCAGTATTCCCGCCAGTACAAAACCGAAATAGTCTATAGCATGCGCCTTGGCATTGTGCCCCACAGTGAGTATGATGATAAGATAGGTGGAAAGTCCAAAGACCAACGCCCCCAAGAAGGCATATCTATAGCGTACCTTCATCACTAATAGGAAGACGTAAAAGCTTAAGAAATAAAGAAATAAATAGTCGGCAGGGCGCGGAAGGAAACGAATCACCCTATCCAATTGTTTGATGTAGTTATATGGATATTCTGCCCCCAGCTGGTAGGTAGGCATTCCTCCAAAAGCACTATTTGTCCAATAGCTCTCACGTACCTCTCGGAAATCATTGCGCTCCTTGGACATGCCTATATATTGCACTATATCACTCTGTTGCATCTCCTTGCCTTGTAGTACAGGATAGAAGAATGCCAAGGCTATCCCCATAAAGAGCAATATACAAGCTATATGAGGAAGTAATTTTTGAAATTTTTCTTTCATTTGCTATTCTATTTCTTCAAAATCAATATATTCG
>CAJZFM010000059.1 GCA_915070235.1 uncultured Capnocytophaga sp.
CCCGTTCCCACATACCCAGCTGTGAGCCCTCGCTGGCTTCTCCGAAAGAGAGGGGGCAATCCGCAAAGAGGCACGAATTTTAAGTTTATAAATTTTGTATTTTTTAGTTTGTCCCTTTAGGAAATCGGATGGGGCAGACTGGTCGGATTGGGATTAAAGATTGACCTCCAAAAGGATATCAGCGATTTCCATTGCTGAGGTGTGATACTTAAGGGCTGCGATTTCTTTCAGCGGGGTGCGTTTGTACTTTTCCTTAGGCGTATAGCGCTTTTGGAATTGATTCCACGAATAACTGCCTCCATAGATTTTGCTATGGATAATCCCCCAGTTCTTATGGTCATCTATGATTTTATCAAGCTCGGCGAGTTCTCGCTCTATGGCTATATCTACCGGACGGTAGTGGGTGATCATATTAGGCTTTACACGCAGTTCAAAACGCCAAGGCTCAGTAAACTCGTAATAGGTTTCAAAACGGTCTTTTTGGCGATTGAAACACTCTATTTTTGCAAAATAGGCGCGTTCTTTTTGGGTGAATTTTTCCCTTTCAAGGGCTCTTTCCCATTGCCATTGACTAAAAGAGTACAATTCCTGTTTGCGAGCTATGTAAACACGCTTGCCACGGCGCTTTTTCTTCTTCTGGAACTTGCGTGTATCAGCGTATTGATAGGTGTTGATTTTCTCCAAAAGTGTCGCGAAAAAGTCGGCTTGCTTGCCTTGTCGCACATCTTCCCTCAGTACAAAGAAACGCACATAGCCCTTTTGGTAAGGTTTTTCTAAGGGTACAAGCGGCAGTTCACGACGTTGTTTAAAGAGTGCTTTTTGGCGTTTGATACATTCGCGCAAATACTTCTCGTGGTCTTCTCGGGCAATGCGCAGGCGAGAACGCAAATTGCGCAGGCGAGAGACGCCTTCGGGGATAATATATAGATTTCCCATTGAATTAATAATTAACGTTTAATGATTAATTTGCTTGGGATTTTTGAGAGAAGGACAAACAAAAAGCCCGAAGCTATCGCTCCGGGCTTTTGTTGTATGATAGAGTAATGCTACATCAAGCTAATACGCCACGAAGCGTTACCTTGTGCAAAGGTAATTCTACGGTAATATGTAACTTGATATATTTCATTTCTTCTGCTATTTTTATTAAGGTTAAACAATTCGTTCTTGAAATCGGGGGCAAAGGTAATGATTAATGTTCAATGATTAATGATTAATAACAAATAATTAACATATTAAAAATAAGCATCTTGTATCTTTACCCTCTCTGACTTATGGATTCCTCCTTTCCAATAGTCTTCATATACACAAAAACTTCTCTTTACCCTGTAGGCAAAGAGAAGTTTTTACTATTTGCTAATTAGCTATTTATCTTCGAACGGTTTCTGCATAGCCTTTTTTACTTTTAAAAACACGTACAGTGCCTTCAGGAGAGTTGTTATCTGCTACCTTAACAAGGCTCGTTAGTTGAAAATTCTCTATGGCATCTCCAGTAAACTTCCCAGAGAGTGCCACCAAGTCTCCTGCTTTGTCTATAAAAAAGATAGTGAACTTATCTCCTTCTCCCGAGATAGCGGCATCTACCCCACGAGCTGCATAAGTTCCTGCTAAATGGTTTTCATAGTCTATTTTTAGCTTAGATCCATTCTGTTCATAGAATTTATAGTAGAATCCGTCAAAGTTTTTCAAAGGGTCATTCTTACCAAGGCTGGTATGGATAAGTTCTAACTCTCCAGTGGTAAAGAGCAAACCGGGAAGTAGTGGCTGTACTATAGGAGGATTAGTACCTCCGTTGATAGTAGCTCCCCCATCAGCCATTTTTTGGATAAGGTCTTGAGAGACTACCTTGGTAACCTCTTGAGAGAAGTTGTTGTTGGTTATTCCTCCTTTGCTCTCATTGTTGTCATCTGACTTAGAGCAGGATACTACTGCAAATAAAGCACATATCGCTGTGCAAAGCGCATAAATGGTTCTTTTCATTTTTTATCTTTAAATTGTTGTTATACACGATATTTTAATTAACTAATAAGTTAGTCACCATAAGGGTAATTTTGTTTTTTTACAGCCAATTTACTTTGGCTTACCCAAATACGTATAGTTCCTTCTGGAACCATTCTTCCTGTTGTATCTCCTGTTTTTTCTATTTTAAGAAACCCATACTGGAAATCCTTGATCCCCTCTGGGGTAACCTCGCCTGAGAGCACAGACACATCGCGAGTTTTTATCTCCAAATCAGTAACATCCATATCCAAATAAGCAGTAAACTTGTTACCATTACCCGAAATAATAGTTCCTCTTCCTCTCGCCTGATCATTAGCAGTAATAGCTTCATTTATATAATCTGTTTTTACTTTGGTGCCTTTTTGCTCATAGAACTTGAAACGATAGCTCTCTATCTCTTGTCCTATAGGGTAACCATCATTCTCAAGACTGGTATATATCATCTCTAAGATACCTGTGGCGAATATCCCCTCTATATTGGGTGGATTGGTTCCCTCATTAATAGTCATTCCATTAGCCTTCATCTTAGCTATATATTCCTCTGAAATAATAGCTTTGGCTTCTGCTGGAATATCAAATTGTTTCGGCTCGTTGCTATCTGACTTAGAACAAGAAACTAAAGCAAATAAGGCGAATACCCCTGCACAGAGTGCATACATTACTCTTTTCATCTTCTTTATTTTAAGATTATCGGGGCAAAGATAATACTTAATGACTAATAATAAATGATTAATGATAAATAATTAACAGTTTTACCGATGAGTCTATTAGCTAATTATTTACTATCTTTGCCTCTGTACTGTAATCCTTAATCTAAGATGAAAAAAGTTATTCTCTTTGGTTACTTATTTTGGGCTGTTTTGGTAGCCCTTTTTATCATCACTTTTCCTGACGGTATCAATAGCCTCGGTTGGGCGATCTATGGAGGTGGTTTTCTATTGGGATATTTCCTTTTGATTACCACCATTACCCTCATCTACTATAGTACAAAGTATAAAGCAGTCAAAATCATCAGCCTTATACTCGGCTTTGTCTTTTGTTCTGCTGTCTTTTGGTTCTCTACAGGAGAAGATACTATTGAGAATTACAAAAATGGTATTTATGCTACTAAAATGCCTGATAAATATATGTATTGGTACGATTATCTCTGGCATATCAATGATGACCATTTCTACTCTGATCTATCTCCTAAAAAAGAGTTGGAGTTTGACGAGCAAAAGGAATATATGATTAATGGTTCCTCTAATATTTTCTTTTGTTCCAAGAACAAATTGTTTACTTATTATTATAATTCCTTAGATAACATCCTCTTTTTCGTAAAAATAAGCTCCAAAGGAACATCAGAAGAAAGGCTGATACATACCAAAACCAAAGAAACAGAACAGAAAGGGGTCTTCTTAGGTAATTACTACATTGATTTTGATGAAAACTATTACCATACATGGTTAGTAGATAATGATACCTTAAAAAAGCCTTTGGAGGAGGTACCCCATACTGAAAAATGGACAACTGAACAAAAGAGAACTTTCCTCTCTAAAGTACAAAAAGAAGCTACTTACTATTTTCTAAAGCATACTGACCGAAAGGATTATTACGACCTGAAAGAGTTCCCAGAGGAAGGCAACTATAAGGTCGTATTTCTATTAGAGGGAAAGTGGCAATTGGCACAGCTCTATTGTCAGAAGGAAGATTTCGCCACCCTTGAGCCAGCACGGGGCACGCACCCTCGCTTTAGGCAAGCGCTTATGGATCGCTTTACTGCGCCTCCTATATATGCTCCAGCCAAAAATCTTCGCCCTGTGTATATACACAAAAGCAGCATCTATTCACCCGATGAGGACGATCGGAAGAATACGGATCCTCAGTTTGACAACAATCATATAGTAGAGGTCTATTTCGACATTAGCCAAGGGGATCGTATGGCCTACCTAAAGACCACTTATCTAATGCCTAAGGACTATCAGAAATTCCTCCGTGCCCCCAGCACCTTCCTGAAAAATGGAGATGAAGAAATGGAAATCTTCCATCGTGAAGCCCTCTACTGGCAAAAACAATGGGAGTATGCTATCTACTTCAATGGCAATGAGGTTTATCTTCTAATTGAAAGATATGCTAATTATTTAACTGATTAATTACACGGATCGCGAAACTTCTTTCTTCACTTTTCATGCTTCACTTTTATGACTTCTTTGATATCTCTCCTCTTAGAATAGGCTACTGGTTTGGCATAGCCAATGCGTAGGAGAATCTGAGGATAGCATCTGGCAGAGGGGAGTTCTCTGCACAAAGAAGCATTTAGTTCAGGCACTTCACAAGGCTGGTTAAGGTAAGCATGAGCAATTCCCGCTTGGGTGAGCAGTAGCAGAAAGCGTTCAAGGGTGCGGCCTGTCTGTATCCAAGTGACTTGGTTGAGAGTTATGACCTGAAGGCACTTGAGTAGCGGCCTTGATAAGAGTTAAGAAATCGGTATCTTGGGAGCGTCCCCTAAGGGCAACTAATGCCATCATAAAAGTAAAGGATAACATTTTGAAGTTCATTTTATTTGTCTTTGTTTTTCAATGCAAAGTAACGGCGAAAAAATGTAGAAAAAATGAACTTGGGTTCATAAATGAGAATACTCAAAAAATCCTTTTGCGTATTCTGCTGAGGGCTTGGGGGGGTAATGCCTATATAAGAAGCGATATATTTTAGTGGAATATTCTGAATGAGTTTAGGATCTTTCTCCAATAGGGTACGATAGATTTCTTCAGGGGATTGTAGCAGAAATTGCGCTTCTCGTTGCATTTTCTCTATAAGCAAGTGTTCTAATATATCGGCTTTTATTTGGAGGTACTCTTGTTGCTGTATCAGGTGCTCAAGGTGTTCTCGTCCTATCTTATAAGCCGTAACATCCTTAAGGGCTTCAATAGAAAGCAGTGAGGGCTCTTGCCTAACGAAAGAAGTATAAGAAAGGCAGAACGATTCAGGAAACAAAATATCTACTGTAGTTTCCTTATCCGTAGTAGGATTATAATAGAAAAAGCGTACAATACCTTCGCTAAGGTAATACAAATAGTTTTCCACCTCACCTACACGAGTGAGGAGCTCTCCCTTGGCGAACCGTACTTCGGTAAAATATTGGCTGAAAAAATCAAGATTCAAGGCTTAAAAGATCAAAACATAAGACATTCTTCTTGAGTATATACTTCCTTCTGTGGTTCCCTCTTAGGAGAGAAGATATACATCTGAAAATATTTATCAAATGTCGCTTTGTTAAGTGGTATTGCTGTCCTTGTTGTCTTTGAAAACTGTATTAAGTTATTATTATACCTTTCTAAATAAGACAAATATCCTTCATTTACCCAACTTCTCAATATTTCTTGGTTGTCAGTAGAAAAACTTTGCTGCAAAGAATCTAAATAAATTTCTATGATTGTAAAAGCTTCAGGAGAAAACAATCCTTTTACTGTATAAAGTTTGTCCTGAGAATATCTAAAAAACAAAGAATCTTTGTCCCCCATGATTAGTCCTATACTTAACCTATCAGAGGATAAAATATTTGGCTGTAAATCAACCGTACAAAGGAATGTATTCATTGTCATAGAAAATGTATTAGGTGTTTTGTATATTCTTTAAAAGTATTTTTGCAGGTTCCTATCCATTGAGGTGAAAAGATAGTTCTGATCTTAGTCTCATAGTAAGGTGTGTCTATTCTCCAATTTTTAGGCACTTGTGCTAAAATAGATGGCAAACAATTATTACACAACACTATATAACGATGAAAGTCTTCCAATAAAAGAGTCTGTTTTTCAGCAAGAGAAATATCTTTTTGAAACAATAACAAAGCCAATTCTGAAGTTAATAAGCTTTCCTCTTCTGTAATTTCAACAAGCCTATTGTTATATGCCATAGAAGAATTAAAAATATCAGAATGATCTATTACATATAACCATAAGAAACCTCCTTCTATCGCTTGTAATAACAAATTATAGTTTCCCCTATTTCTATCTTCATTGGAGAGCCAAATATCAAATAAAGCTATTTTCAAAAAATCATCCTTATTGAGTATTCTATCAATAAGTTTTGTATTAACTAAAATAGAATTATTTACATCAATGGTATCTTTCACATATTGAGAACCAAAACATTCTCTTTCAAAATACCTTCTCTCTAAGCCTCTATTATCTTCAAAACTTTTTACACATAAGTCATAATCAATATTAACTAAGGCACTTTCTGGAACATTGATATTCCATATTTTTGCTAATTCAGCAGCCAATAGTTCATTGAAAAGTTTATTGTAATCATTGTATTTACAGACCCATAACTGATTATCATTGCCCATGACCAAGACGGGGCTACTCCCATAGGTATAGAACCTCTTAATAATAGGCTGAATGGCTTTTATTGTCCTCAAAATTAAAAATCTCTATTTAATAAAGAAACAAAAGACCACCAAGAAGGTAGTCTTTTGTATATTGTTTTAATAAACCCACATATCTTGTTCGCGGTCGCGGATACGTTGTTTGATACGTTCTGCTTCTAAGAGCTGGTATAGGGCATTATCAGGAAGGTATTTCTTGATTTCCCTATCTCCATACACGTTATCTTCCTTATAGATAACCCCTACAAAACGACGAGCGTTCAGCAAGTGGTCAAAGGAGACACGGTTAGCGGAGTTCAACTGGTTAAATACCCTTGCTTTGTGCAAGATATTTCTTGCTGCAGGATACCACACCCAGAAAAGTTCTACCAGGTTTGATTGTGCATCATCGGTTCCTAAAACACTCACATCGGGTGCTACTGGAGCAATTCCGAGTAAGCGATACTTAAGTTCGCCTTGTCGTTTGTCAAAGTACCATAAACCCTTAATACGGTATTGTACAATATCCCTTGAAGTAAGGTCGGTACGCACAATATATTCAGGAGGCAATGGCAATCCTTGGTTAAGGATTTCATATCCTGCATCAAGGGTGTCGGCTTTGGACAAGCTGTACTTAAGGTCATCAAATGTTCTCTTTTCAGTGAAATAGGAATCTGTATAAGTTTCAGTGAGTTTTTTCTCCTTCATCGCTCTTAGGAGAACATCGTACAAGGAGCGACGGTCTGCACCAATCTCCATAGTATCAATAGGGAATAGTAGCGGGAAGTTAGCTCTTTCTTCCAAGTCCACAAGTTCCCAAGTGGTAGTTGACCACATGATATCACGGTCATCTACATAACCATAAGGAAGTGGTACGTCATTGTCAGATTCCTGTTGAGCTGTTGTCTTCTCACCTATCTCAGTTGGTACTTTTGCATTCAAGATATTCACTTGAGCAAAAGCATTTGAGGATACTATCCACAAAAAAGATAGCGTCAGGATATTTTTTAGTGCTTGTTTCATAATCTTATAATTTGTTATAATACTTCGATAGATATAGGAGTAGCTGGTTTAGGAGTACCGCTATATCCTGATACTGAGTAACGTATCTCTGATATTTGAATTATATCTCCCTTCTTAGCACGGTTTACTGCTGCTGCTGCTGCACCGCTAGCACTTACACGGCTACCCTGTACTACCACACTAGGCTGTCCTGGTACCAAGATACGGAAGGAATTTACCTTGGTAGTAAGGTCAAAATCAAAGTCGTTAAATGCTACAGAAAGTTCCCCTGCCAAGATATTAGCCTTAGCCAACTTCACAGCTCCAGTAGTACGTAAGATAGCTCCTTCTGGTTTTGGAATATCTTTTACACGGAACTTCTTAGAAGAAGAGAATTTCTGACCATCAAAAGTACCTGTAACTACGATAGTTACCTCAGAAGAACCAACGTTAGGCTTCATGATATAGTTAGGCCCACTCTTACGAGAAAGTCCTGGTGCAGAAGCATTTACTTGGTTATCAGGTACCCCTGGCATAGAGATAGTCATAGGGTTCACTACTCCACGATATACCACGTTCATCTTATCAGCAGAGATTACCGCTTCGTTAGGACGAGGGATAGTGGTAAATGATTGAGACACATCTACTGGAATTTCCTCACCCTTTTGTTCATAGATAAGTTTTCCTTCAATCTTGTGGTCACCTACGTTACCTGTATTAACTTTAAGTTTTACCTTTCCTTCTACTACTTCTACTTGTGATTCAGGGATAGGGCGACCATCAAGAGTAAGTTCTACTTTTTTAGGTTTGGTAGACTTATCTTTACGTCCAAGAACGATAGCTCCGTCAAATTCTTGGTTAGCATAGTAAGCCCCTCTGGTTTGTTCAAGTAAGGTAGTATAGTGTTTCATAGAAAGCTCTCCTCCCATCTTCTCACTGAGTATAGCCTTATAGAAGTCTTGTTCTGTTTGGCGAATGTCGGATTGTAGTTGAGAGAACTTAGTAACAGCTGCTATATAAGGGAAGCCTTCGTAGTTGTACTGTACCCAACCTACGCTATTTCCTTCACGGTCTTTTACTTTGTCATTCACACCTGTGCTAAAGCGTTCTTCAATGATCGCCTTAAGAGCTTCTTCTTTGGGGTCAAGAAGGCTTACCAATTGGTTACGATAGTTTTTAATTTTGTCTAAGAACTCCTGACCTGCTGGTTTAAGTCCGTCAGTTTTGAAGAATTTTTCATCCAACATATCGGATTTGTCCATTACTTGGTAATCCTTTCTTTCTGCTTCAGTTTTACCAGCTTGAGACATTACTTCTTCTTTGAGAGTCTCTAAGTAAGAGTAATATTCGTTAGACAAATCTCTTACTTGACGAGCCTTTTTCAAAGCCTCTGCATATTCCTCAGGTTTTTCTTGTTCTTTTTTCTCTAATTCGTCAAGGACGGCCTGATTGGTAGAAACGTAACGTTCGTTAGCGGCTTGTAATTTTTCATTCATAAGCCCGAACGCACTTAGTACTTCTTTACCCATATTGAGCGCCATCATCGCGATGAAAACCAGATACATCAGGTTAATCATCCTCTGTCGTGGTGAATTTGCTGCTGCCATATTCTAAATTTTTTAATGATTATTAACTTAATTTAGAATTATCGAGCTCCGCCCATTGCAGAGAGCATACCACCATATACAGTGTTAAGAGATCTCAAGTGTTCTTTGAATGAATTAACTTGTGCGTTCAATGAGTTAAGGTTATCTACCATACCTTCTTGAGCATTTACTTGAAGTTCAGTTCTTTCAAGTTGGATACGGTAAAGAGAGTTCAAAGCTTCAAGATGTACAGCCGCAGTGGTGAGTTCTTCTCCATATTTTTGAGTAGAAGCTACAGCATCAGCAGCAGGGCCTATGTTACGAGCTGCTCCCTCGAAGTTACGGATACTTTTAGCCAAAGAGTTCATTAGCTCAGCGTCTATATGTGCTTCTCTTAGAAGATTATCCAATTTCTCAGACAAGGATTCTCTAAGGACTTTTGTTTCTTGATCGTTTTGGTAACCGAATTGTTGAGCAGGGGCACCGCCAGCGAAGTTAAGTTGTCTTGGCTCACCGCCTGAAAGCTCTGGAAATACACGTTCCCAGTGGTATCCTTCGTCTATAGGTTCAAAAGCTGCAATAGCAAAGATGATTGCTTCAGTAATAAGACCTGTTGCGAGGAGTACTCCACCGCCTAACTTAATAGAACCTAAAGAGATTTCCCAGTGAAGGAGTTTGAAAAGGGCCCCGAGAATTACCACAGAAGCTCCTAATCCGTAAACCATATTCATGATTTTTTTTGATGCTTTTGACTTTGCCATTT
>CAJZFM010000060.1 GCA_915070235.1 uncultured Capnocytophaga sp.
TATTATGAAGGAATTGAAGGAAAATTATCTGGAGCAAGTTGAAAAAGAACTGAAAGATATTAAAGAAGAAGAGAAGAATTATGAAATAACAGAAGTGATGTTAAATAAGCAGGCTTCCGTTGCTAAAAATTTAATTGTTAAGCCGGAAATATTTGTTAAGCGCCTTCAAAAAATCAATATAAGCATTGCACCAAAATTAAAGGAAGGAGTTATGGAACGTAAAAGAGTTATATTGAAAGAAAATGATACAATTCTAAGAGATACAGTTCCTTCAAGATACCTTATTTATAAAACAACAGATTACATATTTATCAAAGATGATGAAAAAAATAAAGTTATTATCAAACCTACTTCTGATATACAAGAAATATCTTTTACTCCTTAATGTATAAAACTAAGCACACTCTTAACAAAAACATACTATGGACTTTTTAACAGGAAAACCACTATCGGATACTATTTATGATACTCTTTCTAGGGCAAGAAAAGAACTCATTATCATTTCCCCCAATATTCAGATAGATAGTTATTTGAGAGAGAGTATATTTAAACTACACATAAACAACCCTAAACTACATATTATTATAGGCTTTAAAAGCTATAAGGATGATAATATATTCGGTTTTAGAGGGAGTGGGTTAGAGTATTTTTTAAATTTTCCTAATCTTACATTGATATATATTCCTCAACTTAATGCTAAGTATTATGCTAATGAACGCCAATCTGTTATTACTTCAATGGGTTTGTCTGGATTCCCTTTGACTAATAGTATTGAATTGGGGGTATTTACTCTTAGGAAATCTAACTTTTTGGGTAAAAATAGCTTTTATGAAACCTCTAAGAACACAATTATGGATATAATTGATAGTGGTTACACTGTTTTTGTAAAACGACCTTACTATGGGGTAAATTTTTTAGGATTTGGAAAAAAGCATACTGGTGATGCTGTATATCTTAATTTATTAGATGATGTAATGGCCAATAGAAGTATCGAACATGTAAGATATTCTTTTTTGATATCAAAATTTGAGAAATAGCATTTTATATTTACCTATCTATAAAAAATAACCTACCTTTTGCCCCTATGAAAAGAAAATATATTACTTTTCTTTTTACTTGTGGGTACTGACTTTTCTCAAATTAATAATTCTTTGTTTTATGGCAGTAGTGTAGGTGGTTTTAAAGTTCTAACAGACTAAAAAGTAAAAGATATGAAACAAAAACTCCGCAAATTAGTACATAAAGATAAGGAATATTTGTATCGGGTTGATACTGTTTATAATAGGAAAAGGGATCATAACTCGTTACTTTCGGTGCGTATTTTCTTAAGTGGTGAGAAGAATACGCCCTTGTGTGTTGATTTTATCACCGTTGAAGATGAATTTATGGGGCAACCTCTGAATGGAAATATCAAATTGCTGAATAAAACTACACAAACCGAAGATAACATCAACCTCAATGAGCCTAAATATATACCCAAACTTATTGACTGGGGTACAGAACAAGGGTGGATAGGAAGTAATAAAATAGCTCCCCTCAATGGATTACTCTTTTTGCAGTTATTGGGTTATGATACTACTCCCTTACAAACAAAAGAAAGATAATGATAGAAAAATCCTTTCCCTCTTATTTGCATAAAGAAGCTACTAAAATAGCAGACTTTTTACAGCAAAATGACCCTAAGGACTTTAGGACTGTAGGGACAGAGGTTGTTTGCCTCAATGGGGAATCTTTAGAGTTACCTCAAAGAGTCTATTTTGGGGAATACAATACCCAAAGTTTGACTTTAGTTCAGGAGCAAATGCTTAATTGCTTGTATTTGTGTCATTGCAACGGTCATTTAAGAGAACATTATCTAAGGGAATTATTGACTGTAAAAGAAGATTTTACATTGCCCTTTATCGCTAAACTTTTTGGTGATTATGTCATAGAAATAGTAAAGGTGCTCCATAGCGAACTTCCCGATGTTACTCGTGATAAATTAAGGGATTTCTTTCGTGCAAATCCTCTCTACCAAAAGCGTGTAGAGAGTCGTATTGCCAGTTATTGGGATCTTTTCTATAGAAATACATACCCCAATTTCAAGAAATATGTAGGCTACCAATTATTTCAAACCATTGTAAAATAAGAACTATGTCCCCTTTCGTCACTCAAAAAGACCAAATCATCGCGCAAATGCGTGCGGAACTCTCAACAACTATTGAGGAAGACCGTTATTATACAGAAGCAAATATTACCGACTGTAACGCACATTTGGAGGCTTTCTTGGCACAATTGGAAAAAGCAGACCAAGCTCCTGATAAGCAAGCCTATCTCGCAGCAGCTATACAGACTCTCTGTGAACAACTTTCTACCTTCAACAACCCTGAGGAAGAAGAAATGCCTGAGTTCCTTTGGGGTTTTCTCTACAATGGTTATACGGTAGAGATTTCTAACTTTATCCGTGAAGCCGCTTTAGCGTATGGGTTTGAAGTACCTGCGCCTAAGGTGATTGCACTACACAATTGCACTTTAGAAGTAGGAGAGTATAATTGTTTTGCGGTAACCTTAGGAGCTGAAGAAAAAGATGAACCAACTTTTGTATCTTTGGAATATGACCCTCACGCACATCAGTTCTTCTTGGATGAAAACCCTTATGGTGATCCTTACCTCATTCCTATCTATAATTTGCGAATCAATACTGATGAGACCCAGCTCTCTTTTGAAGTCCTTTTAGAGGGAAGATACCAGCATTTTCAGCTAATAGCCCAATATCCACAAGATAAGCTATGGCTCAAAACGGTATATGACCTTCATACCCAGCGTGTGCTATTAGGTGAATATAAAAAGCCTTGGTCTCGTATCATCACCTTACATATAGAAGAGGGGCAGCTTAAAGAACTGCGCCCCATACAATATGATGAAAGTGGAGAGGTAATTGATATTTTCCAAGAAAACGGCGGTTTTGATGTTTTCCCAATGGGAATCAATGAAAATGGCGAACTACAAGGCAAATACGTGATTGCCGATACCAAGATTATTGAGGAAAAAGTATTCTTTGCCGACCATCGTACAGAGTGGCAACTTTATGAGTTAGGAGCTATCAGTATGCAAAAAGGTAAAATAACCCTTACCTCTACTGACAAACGCTATACTCGTGACAAGGAAGGCAAGTTACTCATTAAAGCTATCTCTCCTATATCTTTGAGTTATGAACTGAAAAACAGTGAGTTTGTATTGAACTTTGTTCAAGAGATACTTAACAAACAAGAAAAATCTATATAGTTATGGAAACAAAAAACATTGCGATTCTGTTGGATACGGATAATACGCAATTGGAGTACCTTCCTCATATCATAGAGGAAGTAAAGCAATATGGAAATCCGATTATCAAATGGGCTTTTGGCAACTGGACAAACTCCCAATTCAGCTCATGGAATGTCCCCTTGTCCAATCTTACCTTTAGGCTTATACAAAGCCCTACTCATGTAAAGGCTAAGAATACAACAGATATTTCCTTGGTTATCAGTGCAATGGATCTACTCTATACCCAACCCCATATTACAGGTTTTTGTATTGTCTCCAGTGATAGTGATTTTATGCAATTGGCTATGAAACTTATAGAGAGCAACAAGTTTGTCATGGGAATAGGTAGAAAACAAACGCCTACGCCCTTTGTCAATGCGTGCCATGTATTCAAATATATAGACGATTTTGCCTATCTTATTCCTGAACAATCCTCAGTGATAGAGGAACCTCAAAAAATAGTTGTTGAACCCCCTAAGGTAGAACCGCCAAAAGCAACTCCTGCTAAGCCCACTAAGACAGATGCCATGATTATTTTATTAAAACAAGCTGTAACAAATATGTTAGAGTCTGATGGCTTAGCTCAATTAGGCAAGGTTGCTCAAGAGATAAAACGTTTAGCTCCTAATTTTATTCCTAAGGATTATGGATATATTAATTATGTAAAGATGTTTGAAGCCTTACCTACTCATTTTCAGGTGATTTTTCAAGAAAATTCAAATTATCGTATCAAAATTAAGCAATAGCTTACCACACTATTCCTCTTTTCCTATTTGTTCTAATATTCTATGAGTAATCAAATAAGTAGGCTTGACCCCGATAAGGCCTAAGCCCCCTGAGGCTAAGGTGCTGCCTGTCTCCAAAGGGTTGTCGGAAGCGTAGTAGGCGTAGCGTACCTTGACATCATGGCGGATACTCTTGCGAATCTTAGAGGCCGATTGTATGGCTTTCTGATAGTGTGCACCCTCCATTTCCAAGCCTATGACATTCCAAGTGGATTTGTGGAAGTAGGTCAGTACGTCCTTGTTCTGCAGGGAGGTACCCAATACGGTTACCATAGTCCCTTCAAAGACTCTGAGCCCGTTACCCTCAAAATCAGAAGTAGATAGCTCATTCTCAAAAGGATAGTTGTCCGCGGTTCCCTCAAAAATATGCGCATTAGGAATCATAATATCTCCCTTTTCACCTTCCAAAATCCCAGCCTTGCCCATGATAGAGACAGAGACAACGTTGAGGAAGGTACTCTTTTCCTCTGTTTTGTAAGGCTTGAGAAGCTCGTCTATGGTTTCATAAGCCTGCTCTCCGAAAGCATAGTCCATTACTAAGAGTACAGGAGCCTGCTCAGGAGTTGTTTTCTTAAAGAATTCATTCTCAGGAATGAGCGCCGTATCTACAATTTGCACGTCTATATTGGTGCCTGATTTGTCCTTGATAAATAGCATACCATGAGCAAGGGCATACTGGGTAACCTGCTCGCGGAGGGCGTGGTTTTTCTCCTCACTTAGAGCAATATAAGTATCCCAAGGCGTTTCTTCTTTTCTTTTGATATTCAGAGCCTTAGAAGCAAATAAAGCATTCATCACACTGTGCATATTGGCACTGATGATATGTAAGGGACGTTGTAAAAGGTTGTGTTGGCTTAGGGTCTCTTTGAGTGTGTTTGCCCAAATTTCCCCGTAGATATGATGTCCCAAGCGTTCCCTTAGGATAGGGGAGAAGGTAATCACCCGCTTGTTATCGGTGAGGATTTCCTCCAAAGCAATCTTGCCCAACCAGTAAATCACTTGTATAAAGCGTTCAGGATTTTTCTCCGAGGAGAGTTGATTGTAAGCAGGGAGAATTTCCTCAAAGGTACGTCCCAATACCTTACCTATGTGAATCAGTGCTAATTCACGTTCGGTTTGGGAGAGTTTTTTCTTTTGGGCGAGGAGTTCTATCTTTTCCCAATCGCGGCTGATCTTGTCGCTTTCCTCGTCCAAGACACTATGAGCAATCTTGTGAGACTCTATAAAAAGGAAAGTGAGGTGAGTGAGTATGTCATAGATATCGGAACGGCCACGAGTAATCTCAATATTCATTTGCTCATCGTCAATGCGATAACAATTTCTACGACGCTTGGGAGGGATAATAGGATCAAAATGAGAGCGGCGATACCCTTCGTCGGAAATCATATTGATAAATCGGCATTGTTCTATACCGATAGGCAGGCGATCCAAAACGTAAAGCAGGCCATTGAGTTCTGTTTGTCGCTGGGCAATACTTCCGTATATTTCAGGTCTGAGAAGCAAAAGAGATTCACGGAGGCTTTCGCCAGAGACCCCCATAGGCTTATAGAATCCTCGGTTGAATAGGTGGCGCATGGTTGTGTAGAGCTTTTCAATCGCATCGGTAGACTCCTGCGCGCGGCTTCGTTGTGTTTGCATAGTAATACTGTTTTGTTTAGAAACCTAAGATAATTTTAGCAATCATAAAATAGATAAGAATCCCTAAGATATCATTGCTCGTGGTAATAAAGGGCCCTGTGGCTACCGCTGGGTCTATTCCACGGCTATGTAGGAAGATGGGGATAAAGGTACCAATGACAGCAGCATTGATAATTACGGTTACCAAGGCCGCACATACAGTGGCAGATTCCAAGTAAGAGCTACCAAAGACAAAATGGCTCATCATAAGTACTAAAGTAGCCAAAGCCAGTCCGTTGATAAGACCCAAGAGAAATTCCTTGAACAATCGTCCCAAAAGAGCCCCATCTATACTATTATTGGCCAATCCTTGTACCACGATAGCGGAGGATTGTACCCCTACGTTCCCCGCTGTGGATTGTATCAGAGGGATAAAGAGTAAAAGAGTAGGGAAGGAGGTTAGTCCATCCTGAAAGCCATTGATAATACTGGCAGCTCCTATTCCGCCAGCCATTCCTATTAGTAACCAAGGCAGCCGTGCACGGGTGAGTTTCCAGATCGTATCATCGGCTTCTACATCCTCGGTGATCCCCGCTGCCATTTGGTAATCATGTTCGGCCTCTTCCTTGATGACATCCACAATATCGTCAATGGTGATACGCCCTACGAGGCGATGCATCTTATCCACTACAGGAATAGCTTCCAAGTTATATTTTTGCATGACACGTGCCACCTCCTCGGGAGTATCATGAACGAATACAAAATCCACCTTAGGAATATAAATATCCCTAATATGAGCCCCTTGAGGCGAGGCGATTAAGTCCTTTAGCGAGAGGCGTCCCTTGAGCACTTCATTGTCATCCACTACATAGATAGAATGTACACGTGTCACATGTTGCCCTTGATTGCGTATTTCTTTCATGCAAGTATCTACGTCCCAGTTTTCATTGACTTTGACCAGCTCCTTGGCCATGAGCCCCCCAGCGGTATCATCGTCATAGCGGAGTAGGTCTACAATGTCCTGTGCATGTTCTTTGTCCTCAATATGGGAGAGGATTTGCGTTTGTCGCTCTTCAGGCAATTCGGCGATGAGGTAAGCTGCATCGTCGGTGTCCAACTCTTGTAAGTCTCGGGCGATCTCCTCATTGGAGAGGTTTTCCAAGATATGTTCCAAGACTTCTTCATCCACCTCAGTAAGGGTTTCAGAGGCTTTTTCACGGTTGAGGATACTGACCAAGTAAGCGGCCTCCTCCAATTCCAGTTCGCTGGTAATCTCCGCAATATCGGCAAAGTGGAGCGATTCAAGGTAGTCCTTGAGTTGCTGTTTCTGATCGGAGGCTATTAGCTCACGAATATGTTCAATAATCTCGTCGGTGAGTTTGAATACTTGCATCTCTTTTTTAGTGAATAGTGAATAGTGAATAGTGAAGAACTTTTCATGCTTCACTTTTCGTTATTCACTTATTGGGCGTGCAAAGATACAACATTTGAAGAGGAAAGTCAAGAAAAATAAAGAGAGAAGTAATAAAAAAACAATAAAAAAAACCTGCTCGTTGAGGAGCAGGTTTTAAAGGATTATTCTATTTCTTAGTATACGTTTCTGTAACTTGACCTTTTAGATTGAATTTTGCAATTTTCTTATCAGATATTTTTCTCCAAGCATAGTTAATGGAAGATCCACCAACAAGATTTATCTTAACAGTATAATCATTTCCGCTAATAGTTTGTTCTATGCTTGTTATTATTTCAGGGTTAGATAAAGCACATGTGCTAGAACTTAATGTTTGGTTGCAAATATCTGTCTTAGAGAAAGTGTAAGCAATATCAGCACTTGTATCCCATATCCAAGTCCCAATAATCCAAGAGGGAGGATTATATCCCGCAATACTTGAGTTTCCTCCATCCTCAGAAGAACCGCTATCACTTTTGCTACAAGCTACAATACCCACAAGAGCTACAAGGAATAAAAAGATTTTTTTCATATCAGTAATTTTAATTATTGGGGCAAAGGTAGTCTATTTTCGTAAAACTATTGTTTTTTTAAAAAGAATTTAACTATAAAAATAAAGCTAAGTAAGAAAAGAGCAATTAGATTTATAAATTTTCAAAGGTCCCAATAGTTTTGGCATGAAAATTGTTGTGCTTCATCTCATATAGAAATACATTATACAATGAAAAAAATTTTATTAGCCAGTGTAGCTATAGTGTTGGCTTCATGTGGCGGCAAGACTGCTTATGAAGGCACTTATGAAGGCACATTCCCTTGTGCAGATTGTAGTGGGATCAATGTAAGCCTTTCCATAGGTAAAGATACTTATACTTCTGAGGAAGTTATGGAGGATCGCAAAGAAGAAGATAACGGAAAGGTGAGCTATGATGCCCAAAATAAGGTGCTTACCCTTACCAGTGAGAAAGAAAATGGAAAAATACAGCAGTACCAAGTAAAAGAAGATGGTTCTATTGCTTTTCTAGATGAAGGTAAGGAAATCACAGGAGAACTTGCTTCTTACTATATTCTCAAGAAGAAATAGGATAATAGAGCGTTTTGTCATAAGAAAAGTAAAGAGGCTGTCCTAGTGGGGCAGCCTCTTGCTATGATGTAGAAAACAATTATTAAAGTTCCAGAGCGTTCTTTAGGTCATTGTTCATCAAGAGTTCTACTGGGTTTTCAAGGGCTTTTTTCACCTCAACCAAGAAGCCTACGGACTCACGGCCGTCAATGAGGCGATGGTCATAAGAGAGGGCGATATACATCACAGGAGCTACCACGATTTGTCCATTGCGAACGATAGCACGATCCACTACATTGTGCATACCCAAGATAGCAGACTGAGGAGGGTTGATGATAGGGGTGGAGAGCATACTACCGAATACACCTCCGTTGGTAATAGTGAATGTACCGCCAGTCATCTCATCTACAGTGATTTGTCCTTCGCGGGCACGGATAGCAAGGCGTTTTACTTCGGCTTCTACGCCGCGGAAAGAGAGGTTTTCTGCATTGCGGATCACAGGTACCATAAGTCCTTTAGGGCCTGAAACAGCAATGGAGATATCGCAATAGTCATAAGTGATTTTTTCCTTGTCATCAATCATGGAATTGACATCGGGGAAGAGCTTAAGGGCACGTACTACAGCCAAGGTAAAGAAAGACATAAATCCTAAGCTTACATTGTGGCGTTCCTTGAAGGCATCTTTGTATTCGTTACGGATTTCGTAGATAGCCGACATATCCACTTCGTTGAAAGTGGTGAGCATAGCTGTTTCGTTCTTAGCAGCTACCAATCGTTCGGCTACTTTGCGGCGTAGCATAGAGAGTTTAGTGCGTTTTTCACCTCTTTTGCCAGAGGTAGGCGTACCCATACTATGGCGTGCAGGTTGTGCTTTGAGCGCATCTTCCTTAGTGATGCGTCCGCCCTTACCTGTACCACTTACTTGGCTTGCAGGGATTTGTTTTTCCTCTAAAATCTTCTTAGCCGCAGGAGAAGGTGTGCCTGTGGCATAGCTTGTAGGTGCTGGAGCTTCTACTTTAGGAGTTGGAGTAGGTGCTGCTACGGGAGCAGGTGCTGGAGTAGGAGCAGGAGTTTCAGCCTTAGCAGCAGGAGCTGTTGTTTCTGCTGGAGCGGGAGCATCGGTATCGATAAGGCATACTACTTGTCCCACTGCTACAGAGTCGCCCTCTTGAGCCTTGAGCGTAATCACCCCACTGGCTTCAGCAGGTAGTTCAAGGGTAGCTTTATCAGAATCCACTTCAGCGATGGCTTGATCTTTTTTTACATAATCGCCATCCTTCACAAGCCAAGTGGCGATTTCTACTTCAGTAATTGATTCCCCTGGAGAAGGGACTTTCATTTCTAAAACCATAAATTTTTTTATTTTAATCCAAAATCAATGTTTAAACTAATGATTAATGATTTAAGTTTCGCAAGTCATTTTTAGGTTATAATTAGGTTTATAATTGATTAA
>CAJZFM010000061.1 GCA_915070235.1 uncultured Capnocytophaga sp.
AACAAAGAAAAAGATGAGACAATTTAGCTTATTATTAGGTCTGTTATTAGTCCAAATGACTTTTGCACAGCGGGCAGGAACAGCAGGGAAGTTTTTGCGCAATGAGGCCAGTACCTCTGATATCAATTCAGTGCGCATTGAGGTAGATATAGATGGAAACAGAAACAAACGACCTGACTTGCAGCAATATAGGACAGCACCAGGGCAGTACCAATGGAATCCCGCCCCTTATGGCTATTCAGAGGTGTTTTTGCGTATTGCTGATAGTGGTTTTTTTACAGTAACACTTGGTGACCAGCAGATTAGCGGGCCAACAGGCAAGTTTCGTTTCTTCGATGTACGTTCGGGGGCAGTACCTATGTCCATCTATCTCAATGGCTTCTTAATCTATCGTACTACCATAACAGCCCAGCAGAATAGTCGTACCGTATTGGATTACTTTGTACAATATGGTCTCTATGAATTGGCAGTCTATCCTATTGACAAACAATGGTATGGGGGTGAATGGAATGATATATGGAACAATCCCTATCAAGCGGGCAGTCACCTATCTGTTGCCCCACATGTGCCTGTGATGCCAGAGGAGGTATTTGCTAATTTTTATAATTCGTATAGAAAACTCAATTTTGACAAAGAGCGTATCGCCTTTATCAACCAACAGCGCAATACAGCCTATACTTGTGCGCAGATCAAGCAGTTGTTACGAGCACTTGACTTTGAAAACAACAAAGTAGATATGGGCAAACACCTCTATGACCTATGTGCAGATAAAGGGAATTTCTTCACTATATATGATATCTTTACCTTTGACAGCTATAAGAGACAACTAATGGAATATGTCTCTAATAAGTGAAGAGTGAAGAATGAAAAGTGAAGAGTGAAAATAACTCAAAGTTTAAAATTCAGAACTCAAAACTAATAATATGGTGATTACCGATATAAATCAGTTGGATGCAAATGGGACTTATACCTATGCGGATTACCTACTTTGGCGATTCAAAGAGCAGGTAGAGTTGCTACGGGGTAAGCTCTTTAAGATGTCTCCTGCTCCGAGAGAGATACATCAGCGGGTTTCTATGTATTTGTCAGGAGAATTATATAACTTCTTTAAGGATAAGACTTGTAGATTCTATTCTGCACCTTTTGATGTGCGTATACCTGCCAAAGGGGCAAAAGGGACGACAGACAACCAAATATATACCATAGTACAACCTGACTTGTGTGTGGTGTGTGATTTGGAGAAAATAGATGGGCGTGGCTGTGTAGGGGCACCAGACTTGGTGGTGGAGATTCTTTCACCCTCCAACTCCCGCAAAGACCTCAAGGATAAATACGAAATCTACCAAGAGGCAGGCGTACCCGAATACTGGATTGTAGATGCAGATGATAAGGCTATCTATCGCTATGTCTTGGAAGGGGATACCTATATAGGATTGCCTCCTGTCTCCGAGGGTGATGTGTTCCACTCTAGAAAATTTCCTGAAATGGAAATAGATACGAAACATATATTTAAAGAGTGATTAGTAACTCAAAACTAATAATATGGTGATTACCGATATAAATCAGTTAGATGTAAATGGGACTTATACCTATGCGGATTACCTACTTTGGCGATTCAAGGAGCAGGTGGAGTTGCTACGAGGTAAGCTCTTTAAGATGTCTCCCGCTCCGAGGGAGATACATCAGCGGGTACTTAACGAAATCAACTTTGAGTTGATGTCTTTTTTCAGAAACAAGACTTGTAGGGTGTATCCTGCGCCTTTTGATGTGCGTATACCTGCCAAAGGGACAAAAGAGACGACAGATAACCAAATATATACCATAGTACAACCTGACTTATGTGTGGTGTGTGATTTAGAAAAGATAGATGGACGTGGCTGTATAGGAGCGCCTGACTTGGTGGTGGAGATTCTCTCACCCTCCAACTCCCGCAAAGACCTCAAGGATAAATACGAAATATACGAGGAGGCAGGCGTGCCAGAGTATTGGATTGTAGATCCAGATAATAAGGCTTTCTATCGCTATGTTTTGCAAGAGGGCGTATATATAGGGTTGCCACCTGTCTCCGAGGGAGATGTATTTCGCTCAAGAAAGTTTCCCGAAATGGAAATAGATACGAGACTTATCTTTAAATAGTGACAAGTGACTAATGACTAACTACAAATCACTAATTACATTTAACAAACGATTAACAAGGAGTAAAGGGTAAATAACAAATAAAATTTTTAAATTTGCCCCCTTGAAAGAAGTATGCACTGTGTAATGAAATAACTTATTGAGAACCAGCTCTTGGAGGGAAACTTTTAGAGGGCTGGGCTTTGTTATGTTGTGTATATCTGCTTAAATGGCTGCTATTGTGGTCATTACCATTAACCATTTATATTATAATAGATGCTTACGAACCAACCTGCCAGAATTAATTTTGCTTCCACTAAGCATGTGCCAGACTATCCTGACTTTTTGGATATCCAAGTAAAGTCGTTTCAGGACTTTTTCCAGATGGAGACCAAGTCAGATGCACGAAGCAATGAAGGGCTGTATAGTACCTTCAAGGAGAATTTCCCTATTACCGACACACGGAATCAGTTTGTCCTTGAGTTCCTTGACTACTTCATAGATCCGCCTCGGTATTCTGTAGAGGAGTGTATAGAACGAGGTCTTACCTATAGCGTACCGCTAAAGGCGCGCCTAAAACTGTTCTGTACAGATCCTGAGCATGAGGACTTTGAGACTATAGTGCAGGATGTATATTTGGGAACTATCCCTTATATGACTACCAGTGGTACCTTTGTGATTAATGGGGCAGAGCGTGTGATTGTCTCTCAGTTACATCGTTCCCCAGGGGTATTCTTTGGACAGTCTTACCACGCGAATGGGACAAAGCTCTATTCGGCACGTATTATCCCTTTCAAAGGTTCATGGATAGAGTTCACCACGGACATCAACAATGTGATGTACGCCTATATAGACCGTAAGAAGAAACTTCCTGTAACTACCCTTTTCCGTGCGATAGGTTTTGAGCGCGATAAGGATATCTTGGAGATATTTGATTTGGCAGAAGAGGTAAAAGTCTCCAAAACAGGACTTAAGAAATATTTGGGTCGCCGCTTGGCCGCTCGTGTGCTCAATACATGGCATGAGGATTTCGTAGATGAGGACACAGGTGAGGTGGTATCCATAGAACGTAACGAAATTATCCTTGACCGTGATACGGTTTTGGAAAAAGAACATATAGATCAGATTGTAGAGGCCAATGTAAAGACCATTCTCCTACATAAGGAAGATGAGCATACAGTGGATTACAATATCATACACAACACCTTGCAAAAAGACCCTACCAACTCCGAAAAGGAAGCGGTAGAACACATCTATCGCCAATTGCGTAATGCAGAACCGCCCGATGAGGAAACAGCACGCGACATTATAGATAAGCTCTTCTTCTCCGACCAACGTTATAACTTGGGCGATGTAGGGCGCTATCGTATGAACAAGAAATTGTCCTTGGATATTCCTATGGAAAAGCAGGTGCTTACCAAGGAAGATATCATCACGATTGTGAAATACCTTATAGAGCTTATTAACTCCAAGGCAGAGGTAGATGATATAGACCACCTTTCCAATCGTAGAGTGCGTACAGTAGGGGAGCAGCTATCTGCACAGTTTGGTGTGGGACTTTCTCGTATGGCACGTACTATACGTGAGCGTATGAATGTGCGTGATAATGAAGTATTTACTCCGCTGGATTTGATCAATGCCAAGACACTTTCTTCGGTGATCAACTCTTTCTTTGGAACCAGCCAGTTGTCCCAATTTATGGACCAGACCAATCCGCTGGCTGAGATTACGCACAAGCGTAGGTTATCAGCCCTTGGGCCTGGAGGTCTATCAAGAGAGCGTGCGGGCTTTGAGGTACGTGACGTACACTATACCCATTATGGCCGTCTCTGTCCTATTGAGACTCCAGAGGGGCCAAACATCGGGCTTATCTCCTCATTGGCCGTATATGCGAAGGTCAATTCCATGGGCTTCATAGAAACCCCCTACCGCAAGGTGGAAAATGGAAAGATAAAGCTCAATGAGCTTATCTATATGAGTGCAGAAGAAGAGGAAGGTCTTAAGATTCCTCAAGCCAATATCCAAGTAGATGACCAAGGAAATATCCTTGAAGAGCGCTTGGTTGTAAAAGAAGACGGAGACTTCCCTGTTGTTTCTCGTGAGGAAGTAGATTATATAGATGTGGCTCCGAACCAGATTGCCTCTATTTCGGCTTCGCTTATTCCTTTCTTGGAACACGATGACGCGAACCGTGCGCTGATGGGCTCCAACATGATGCGCCAAGCAGTACCGCTCTTGCGCCCTGAAGCGCCTATCGTAGGTACAGGCTTGGAACAACGTGTAGCTACCGACTCTCGTGTGCTTATGAATGCCGAAAGAGAAGGTACCGTAGAGTATGTAGATGCTAATAAGATCGTTATCCGCTACGACAGAACTGAAGATGAAATCTTGGTTTCTTTTGATAGTGAGCTGACCACTTATGACCTTATCAAGTTCCGCCGTACCAACCAAGGTACTTGTATCAACCTAAAACCAATTGTTCGCAAGGGAGATAGGGTGAAAAAAGGACAAGTACTCTGTGAGGGGTATGCTACCCAAAATGGAGAATTGGCCTTGGGTCGCAATATGAAAGTCGCCTTCATGCCATGGAAAGGATACAACTTTGAGGATGCGATTGTAATCTCCGAGCGTGTAATCCGTGAAGATATTTTCACCTCTATCCATATAGACGAATATACCCTTGATGTACGTGATACTAAGCTTGGGGTTGAGGAGCTTACCAACGATATTCCTAACGTATCGGAAGATGCTACCAAAGACCTTGATGAAAACGGTATTGTACGTATCGGGGCTAATATCAAGCCTGGGGATATCCTCATTGGTAAGGTAACGCCTAAGGGAGAGAGTGACCCAACTCCAGAGGAAAAACTGCTTCGTGCAATCTTTGGGGATAAGGCAGGAGACGTAAAAGATGCTTCACTGAAAGCCTCTCCATCACTTGAAGGTGTGGTTATTGGTAAGAAACTTTTTGCTCGTGCCGTGAAAACCAAACAAAAACGCAGCAAGGAGAAAGACGAAGCTGCTGCCCTTGATGCTGCCTTTGTAGCTAATGCTGAAGCTCTAAAAGATCGTTTGCTTGAGAAACTTTTCTACTTAGTCAATGGAAAAACCTCCCAAGGGGTATTCAATGACCTTGGTGAAGAAATCATACCTAAGGGAAGAAAACATACCCAAAAAGGACTCAAAGAGATAGAAGACTATACGCACCTTGTATCAGGAGGTTGGACTACTGATGATCATACCAATGAACTGATCAATGACCTGATACACAACTATAAGATTAAGCTCAATGACCTACAAGGAATGCTCCGACGTGAGAAATTCACCCTATCGGTAGGGGACGAACTTCCTGCAGGTATTATGAAATTGGCCAAGATATACATCGCCAAGAAGCGTAAGCTCAAGGTAGGGGATAAGATGGCAGGACGTCACGGAAACAAAGGTATCGTAGCTCGTATTGTACGTGATGAAGATATGCCTTTCTTGGAAGACGGAACGCCTGTAGATATCGTACTTAACCCACTTGGGGTACCTTCACGTATGAACATCGGTCAGATATATGAAACCGTACTTGGTTGGGCAGGGCAGAAACTCGGCTTGAAGTTTGCCACACCGATCTTTGACGGGGCATCATTGGAACAAATTACCGAATATACAGAGAAAGCCGGCGTACCTGCCTTTGGACATACTTACCTATATGACGGAGGTACAGGAGAGCGTTTTGACCAGAAAGCGACCGTAGGGGTGATCTATATGATTAAGCTCGGTCACATGATTGATGACAAGATGCACGCACGTTCTATCGGACCTTACTCACTCATTACACAACAACCATTGGGTGGTAAAGCCCAGTTTGGTGGTCAGCGTTTTGGAGAGATGGAGGTATGGGCATTGGAGGCCTATGGAGCTTCCAGCACCTTGCGTGAAATCTTGACTGTGAAGTCCGATGACGTGATCGGTCGTGCGCGTACCTACGAGGCGATCGTTCATGGTGATACCATGCCAGAACCAGGCTTGCCAGAGTCCTTTAATGTGCTTATGCACGAGCTTAAGGGATTGGGCTTGGATATAAGATTAGAAGATTAAGATAGGGCGAATAGTAATCTGCCCTGCAGAAATTCCAAACTACTGAGTATTCAATAGTTTGGAATTTTTTTTAAAACAAAAGATATGAGACTATATGTATGGCTGCTTATGGTGGCTTTTTTAAACAATGGGGTGCAGGCACAAGAGGTGGTGCAAGATAGCATAGTTCGTAGCGAAATGGTACAAGATACCATAGTACATGGAGAAATGATGCGAGATACATTGCCACAGGGGCATATCCCTATCCTTGTCCGTCGTCCCTATATACGGCCGTGGTCGCTGGTAATTCCTGCAGCGCTTATAGCAAGAGGCGCTTTGTCCATAGATTCACGCTTTGACCACAAATTGCAGCGCTATGTAACTGATAATGTAAAGGGGAAGTTACGGATAGATGACCACTTGCAATATTTGCCTATAGCGGGGGTATTTGCTTTGCCCAATTTGGGTATGGAGCCCGCACACAATCTCAAGGAGCGATTGCTCATTGGGGCGACGGCTTATGCAATGACAGCTGTTTTTGTCAATTCTATGAAGTACTCTGTAAGGCAGCTTAGACCCGATAATAGTGCGCATAATTCGTTTCCTTCGGGGCATACTGCTACAGTCTTTACAGGAGTGGAGATACTTTACCAAGAGTATAAGCACAGCCAGCCTTGGGTAGGGATTACGGGCTATGTAGTGGCCACAGGGGTGGGGCTATTGCGGATCTATAACAATAGGCACTGGGCATCGGATGTGGTGGCAGGTGCGGGGATCGGTATCCTCTCGGCCAAGCTCTCCTATTTGCTTTTTCCCTATACCTCACGTATCTTAGGAAAAAGAAAACAATCCCAACCCATAGAAAAGGCTATACCAGAGACCTCGTCCTCCCTCTCGGTGCTCCCTATCTGGGAACCTACACATAATACCTTTGGCGCGAGCCTGACTCTACTATTTTAAGCGAACGAAGCAGGGTACGTGAGAGACGCAATTTATTGCGTCTTATATAATTCAGTACGTCTTATATGCAATTTATTGCGTTTTGTCTGCATTGGCCGATAAAAGAAAAAACAAAGAGTGAAGAACTACTTAGTAATTCTTCACTCAGATTTGTATAGTTTTTTGATTTCTAAATCTCAAGAATGGCAGAGATTTCATCTCTGTAGTAATTCCAGTTTGTAGCTTCTTTGTACTCTTGTACACTTGAGGAGGGTACAAGGATGTTTCTTCTTATTAATGAACCATTATTGAGAGCACTTGGAGCTACTAAAGTAGGTACTTCAGTTGCTTTTACGATAAGAGTAGACAAACGAAAACAACCAGAAAAAGCCCTTTTATCTATTTTCTTGATAGTGGCGGGTAAGATTACTTTTTCTACATTCTCACAAGAAACAAAGGCTTTTTCTCCTATTTCGGTAAGGGTGGTGTTGTCTAAGTTGATCTGAGTAAGGGCTACACAACCTTGAAAGGCGCTTTCTCCTATTCTTTCAGTCTTACCGAATTGTACTTCTTTTAGACTCACACAGCCAGAAAAAGAGGAGGCAGGTATTTCTTTGGTGTTAGGCAACTTTACGGAAACTACTTGAGTATCTTCAAACACAGCTTGTCCAAAAGTAACAGAGGATGAAGTATTAAAAGTAATCGTATGAAGTCTTGAATTCATAAAGGCATAATCTCCTATCTCCTTCAGGTTATTAGGGAGTGTAATGTTTTCTACCTTACTATTTCTGAAAGCATTCGCAGCTATTGTATTCACTTTTTGAAGTTTGCTATCTGCTTGCATATCAAGAGAAGTAGTGTTAGTATCTTCCCATTTCAGAAGTGTAAGTCCATCCTCGCTAAGTTTGTAATAACTTGCAGGAATTCCGTTTTCTTTTGGGTCATCGCTACTTTTGCTACAACCAATAAAAGCAGCCACTATTAGGGCTAAGAATAGAATTTTTTTCATTATAAATGTGATTTAAATTTGTTTCTACGGGGCAAAAATACAAAATAATTACCAAATAACAAAAGATATTTAAAAAAAGTAAAGAATTACCTTTATTGCAATTCTTCACTCTTCCTTACTCATTGAACATTGATCATTCTTCATTATTCATTGATCATTGCCTCAAGTTTTCCTTGAGCTTTGAGCAGACTAATCTCCGCTAATTTGTAAGAAAGTAGCGCGTTGGTATAGCTGTTTTTAGCATCGGAAAGGGCGCGTTCGGACTCCAATAGGTCGGTAAGGGAAGCCAATCCCTGTTGGTAGTTATTTTGAGTATTGGAGAGTACCTCTTGGGCGAGCTTTACGTTTTCTTCTTGAGTTTGTATCGTTAGCAAGTTGTTAGCCAATTGGGTTTGTGCGTTTTCCTGAGCTAAGTCCATTGCCAATCGTGTATCCTTGAGAGTAGCATCAATAGCCTCAATCTCTATGAGGGCTTGTTGTACTTTGGCACGGTTGCCCAGACCAGTGAAGATAGGAATGTTAAGCCCCAAGCTAATAGCCGAATAATCAGCCCAATATACTTTGTCTTTCTTTCCATAGAAAATAGGAGCCTTAGGCCCCATACCCAAATAACCATAAGAGGCCTGTAGGGCAAGAGACGGATAGAGTCCGCCGCGGGTAGCTTTGGCGCTTAGTGTAAGGAGCTCTTTTTGTTTTTCAAGGGCTTTAATTTCCACACGATTGGAGGCGTCTCCTTTCTCAAAAGCCAAGCGATAATCCGCTTTGAAAGCATCCTTAGGCAGAGAAATAGGCTCGGTGATGGACATACCCATAAGGTATTTAAGCGCATGCTTAGCTAAGTCAAGTCCGCTGGAGGCTTGTTGCTTGGCCGACTTAAGGTTGTTCAGCGCTACAGTCACGCGGTCAAGGTCTATTTTCTTGGCCAAACCTGCCTTGAAAGAGCCTTCTACTACTTGGGCAGTTTTTTCAGTGAGGGCTAGGTTTTCTTCTATATTTTGCAAGGCTTGTTGTCCCTGATATACCTGCCAATAGGCCTGAGCTACTTTTTCAATAATTTCGTTTTGGGTGAGTTGTTCGTTGATGAGGTAGAACTCACGGGTGGTACGAGCCGCCTTAAGGCCGATGAATACCGCTTGGTTGAAGATTACTTGAGTGAGCTTCACTTCGGCAGTGGAAGACCATTTTTGACCCATTTCCATTTTTATGGGATCGTCGGGCAGTGCTCTAGGGGGCATGCCTGGCATAGCGAAGGTACTGGGATCTATATAAGTGGCTTGGAGCTTAGGGTTATAGGTCAAAGAACCAGAAGCGGCG
>CAJZFM010000062.1 GCA_915070235.1 uncultured Capnocytophaga sp.
CAAATCGTAGTTTTGGTAACTTATTGAATATCAGTGGGGGGGGTAGACTTAGACACTTTATCAGGGAATAGCTGTTCCAACAACCCCTTTTTATACGCTTTTAAAGAGGCTATTTTTTCCTTGCGAGCTTCTATAAGTTCGTCCAATGACGACAAGCAATCAGCGATTTTTTGTTGTTCTGCTATTGAAGGAATATGTAATGGTATTTTTTGATAGGCTGAAATGTAATATCTTTTATGCTCTGTAGCTTCAAAGTCTATTAAAGACATTGCTTCATATATAAATTTTAAACTATCTTTTTTAGTTTTTAGTATTTTTATCGCAGAAGATTTTACCTTAAAAGGGAAATCAACATATTTTTTATCTGTTGTAAAATCATCAAAAATAATTACAGGAATATCTTTAAAAACGCCTTCATTTTCTTCTGTGTAACCAAGAATAAAACTCTTATTCGCAGTTAATACAGGTATGCCTACTTTAGAGTAATTAGTGTCTGATACAATATAATTATCAGGACGTTCATACTCTAAAATATTCTCCAACTCTTTCTCCTCCCATTCCCCCTCAAACTCAGGGAAACGCAATTTAGGTACTTTACTCATAGTCTTTTCTTTTGGGTTATACATACGCTGAGAGCCCTGAAATTTCTTTGCCTTTGGTAAGTTTTTTAAGCAAAGGGGCAAGAGCTACTACAATCGCTTTTTCTTTGGTACCACGCTCTTTCCAGCCAAGTTCTTCGCCAGCTAAAAGTTCCTCTAAGTCCTCAGTGTCCAGAATAAGCCGTTTTACAGTACGTGCGATAAAAGTTTCTAACTTGTTATATGCTATGTTAAACTCTTGGCACAGGGTTTCTTTCTCAGCGCGTATCTTAGCTTGTTTGAAAACTTCATATTGTTCTCTGAAATCGTCTTCACTTATAATCTTACCATTCTCAACAATTAGGTTTACAAATTCGCGCAAATCCTCTCGTTCCTCCATCATATCGGCGTTAGAGCTAAACAAATCTATAATTTGCTCACGAGTGTATTTAAACGTTTCGGGGGCGCGCGTATAGCCTGCTACCAATTTCACTATAAAATTATAGTCTATCATTGCCGACGCAAAAAGCACAAACTCAAAATCAAGGTCTTTTATTTCCTCAGGGGTGTCAGGATTTTGAGTGGCTTGCTTTCTAAAGTTTTGAGCGGTCTCTAAATAAGTGGTCTTAAAGGCTCGCAATTCTTCTTCTGGAAAACAAGCTTCTATTTGCGAAAGCTGTTCTTCTGTGAGGTCAGCATACTGTCCTAACTTTGTTTTAAGTCCTTGTATTTCTTTAAAGATATTAATAAAATCAATACGTGCCTCATCGCCCTTTAAGTTGGCTATTTCTTGAGGGGCACACGTCAAACCTTGCAGATGCATAAAGTTTTCGAGCTTCTGCACAGCTGTCTCATATTTGGCGATTACTTTTTCAGGTTCTTCTACAAACCAAATTTGTTTAGCTTGTTCAGGTATATCTAAGCCTGAAAATAAAGTAATAGCTTCTTCTACTTCTTCTTGTTGTCCCCTGAAATCAAGAATAATACCGTGAGGCTTGGTGTTGTTTAGCGTCCGATTAGTACGCGAAAAAGCTTGTACTAACCCGTGATATTTTAGATTCTTATCTACATAAAGGGTATTGAGATATTTAGAGTCAAAACCTGTAAGAAGCATATCTACCACTATCGTAATATCTATTTTATCTTTATGCGGGTAGTCCTTATCAGGGTATTGCTGGTCTTTAATCCGTTTTTGTACATCTTTGTAGTAAAAATCAAACTCACTGATAGTATGGTTGCTGTTGTACTGCTTATTATAATCGGCTATAATAGCACTGAGTTTTTCCTTTTTACCATTAGGGTCTATTTGGTTATCGGCATTCTCTTGTGGGGTATCTTCTTCCTCTTGCTTTTTGCGTGAATCGGTTTCAGCAGGAGGCGAGAATACACAAGCTATATTTAGTGGCACAAAAGAAGCATCTTCTGCTACTCGTTTTGCTTGTATTTCTTTGAAGAGCTCATAATATTCAATAGCATCATTGATAGAAGCGGTAGCAAAAAGCGCATTAAAACGGCGCATATTCGTTACAGCATCATGTTTGCTGAGAATGGTGTTTACTACAGCTTTTTTTATAACCGACCCATCAGGGTGCGAAGGCATATCAGCTCTAAAATAATTTACCTGAAAGCGCAATACATTCTTGTCATCTATAGCATTAGTAATGGTATAAGCATGTAGCTGTTTTTCAAAAACATCTTTAGTAGTTTTCATCTTTGCTTTAGTACCCTCAATGGTTTGATAAGAAGCATTTTTATCAAAGATGGGGGTACCCGTAAAGCCAAAGAGTTGTGCCTTAGGGAAAAAGTTCTTAATAGCCTCGTGATTTTCACCAAACTGCGAGCGGTGACACTCATCAAAAATAAATACAATACGCTTTTGGGCTAATTGTTGGAGTTCTGCTCTATAATTCTGCTTGTTACTTTCATCAAGAGCTATGCCCAACTTTTGGATAGTGGTAACGATTACCTTATCAGCATATTCAGTAGAGAGCATTCTCCCAATAAGTACTTTAGTAGAAGTATTTTCTTCTACACAACCTTCTTGAAACTTGTTGAACTCATCACGCGTTTGTCTGTCTAAGTCTTTTCTATCTACTACAAAAATACATTTCTCAATTTCAGGATTATTTTTCAGTAGTGTAGCAGCTTTAAAAGAAGTAAGTGTTTTCCCACTACCAGTAGTATGCCAAATATAGCCATTCCCACGATTTTCGTTTACACACCCAATGATATTCTCTACTGCATATATCTGGTAAGGACGCATAATGAGCAATTTCTGTTCGCTCTCCATCAGTACCATATACCTACTGATGAGTTTAGCCAGCAAACATTTAGCTAATACTGCCTCTGCAAAATCTGGCAAGTAATTAATCTTTTGGTTGTCAGGGCTGGCATATTCGTATACAGGTAAGAAAGCTTCGTCCAAATAAAGATTGAGATGGCGCAAGTTATTATTGGCAAAATAACGAGTATAAGTTTTGTTGCTTACCACAAATAGTTGCACAAAACACATCAGTGTATTAGTATAGCTACTCCCCTCGTCATTTTTGTACTTGAGAATTTGATTGAGTGCCGAATTGGCATTCACGGTATAATTCTTCAGTTCTATCTGTACAATAGGTAAACCGTTGATAAGCAATACCACATCGTATTTATGAAAACTATTGCGGGTATTGATACGCAATTGGTGACATACCTCAAACTCATTTTGGCACCAATCTTTCGTATTGACTAAAGTGTATTGCAACGGAGTACCGTCTTCGCGCATAAAAGTATTCCGCTGACGCAAGTGCTTAGACGCTGCATATACATCAGAGGTTATTAAAACATCAAGTAATTGTTTAAACTCTCTATCAGAAAGATTTACTTGGTTGAGCTTTTCAAACTTTTTGCGAAAGTTAGCCTCAAGAGAGTCTCTATCAATAATGTCTTGACGATAGATATATCCCAATGAATGAGTGAGTTTTTCTATAAGTTCACTTTCTATTTGGCGTTCTGTGCACATAGTTTTATTTTTAATCAGAGAAAATATTTTTACCAAAATTTCAAAAAGAGTATAATAAAGGCGCTGATAAAGGTAGCAATCAGCACACCCTTGGCACGGGAATCTTGTCTTAGGCGGATAAAAGCAAAGAAGGCTAAAAGGTTTAAAATAGCACCCAAACCTATGATAGCCCCTAGCATACCTTCCTCATAGGCATAGACAAACGTGGACTCTAAGTCCGATTTGGAGAAGAATAGCCACCAAAGGAGCATTCCTAAGACATTGACAATCAGTCCTACAGCAATACCGATGAGGACATCTTTCTGGCTTCTATGATATTTCATTGAGTTTCCATGTGTTAAGTTGTTCTACAGTAGGGTAATGGGTAAGATCGGCATGAATGGGTACAACCGAGATATAGCCATGATCTAGTGCCCATACATCGGTGTCTGTGTCTTCGTCTTCGCAGACGAACTTGCCCGTAAGCCAATAATAATTACGCCCATGCGGACTTACGCGATGGTCAAAGCGCTCTTCCCAGTGGGCACGTGCTTGGCGGCATACCTTAACTCCCTTGATCTCTTCACGCTTGAGTTTGGGAATATTTACATTGAGCACCACCCCATGAGGCAGGCCATTTTGGAGTACATTCAGGGTAATATCACGTACAAAATCAGTACATTGGGAAAAATCTGCATTCCAATTCATGTCCAATAGGGAGAAGCCAATAGCGGGAATCCCCCCCACGCCTGCCTCTACCGCTGCACTCATGGTGCCGGAGTAGATCACATTGATAGAGGAGTTTGAACCATGGTTGATGCCACTGACGCATAGGTCGGGGGTACGCTTAAGCAGTTCGTGCTTGGCTATCTTCACACAATCCACAGGGGTACCACTACAACGATATTCTAAAGAAGCACCACTTTGGGTATGTACCTGTTCGCAGAATAGGGCAGAGGTAGTTGTAATAGCATGTCCCATACCACTCTGTGGTGAGTCGGGTGCTACTACTACTACCTCTCCTAAAGGGAGCATCACCTGAATAAGGGCACGGATACCAGGGGCAGTAATGCCATCGTCATTGGTGATAAGAATTAAGGGCTTTTGCATAACATCTGAAAAATAATGGTGCAAAAGTACAAAATTAATGTTTAATGCAATAATGATTAATGATTAATTTTTATCATAGGTCATTACCTCTTAGTTGTTTTTGCTTTTCTTTACAAGCCCTACAATCACTCCTATGATCAGCCCTCCTATGGTACCCCATATAATACTATAGATGAAGGTAGCTGTTGTGGTAGGTTTAGAATTGACTAATTTATCATAGAATTCTTCTGCTTGACTCTCTGTCATTTTATCAATCATAGGACTAAACGCATCAATAGTTAAGTCCATGACTTTAACATAGTAATCAGGATCAATAACAGTGGTATAGAGAACATTGTAGATACCTAACAATACTCCTGCAATAACCCCTACAACAGCTCCTACTTTCAGACCATCAACTACAGTGAGTTGGTCGTTGTTAGAGGCTTTGTATTGGCCTACTGCCACGGAGATAAAGTAGGCATAAATACCTGCACTAACGATCCATAAGAGGATACTCAAGCCCTTGTTACTTGTATAGAGAATCCCTGTGGCATACTTGATAAGCTCAAAGGCGATTAAGGCAGCACCTAAGAAAAGCCCATTTTTGATAACGATGTTTTTGAATGCTGTATCCATAAATTATAAATTTTACAGCACAAATATACGAATTATTTTTGAATATCAAATAATGTCGTGAAAAAAGTTTAATGATTAATACTAATTAACTCAAGTTTCGTAAGTCCTATAACCTAAATAGTTACTTAACTTGCGAAACTTAAATTAATCATTAATCATTGATTCCAGTCTATCTTTCTGGAGGCATACATCACCACTGCCAAGATAGCAAAAAGTCCTAAACTGCCTACTAATAAGGCATAGTTTTCCAGCTGGATAATCACATAGATGAATCCGTACAAGGCGGCTAAAGAAATACCAATGAAGGCTGGAAACCTCTTATTCTTGAGAATTGCTACCGAATACAGAGAGATAAGCCCAATGGTCATCACCGAAGAGATGAGGTACGCCAAGGCGAAACTACTATGTTCGGTAAAGGAGATGAGCAAGGTATAGAAAAGCACCAAGGCTAAGCCTATCATGGCATATTGGAAAATATGAATCTTTATCTTACTGATACTCTGCAATAAGAAGAAGATAAGAAAGGTCAGCCCTATGACTAAGAAACCATACTTGGCAGCCCGTTCATTCTGCTGATACTCATCTACAGGGATTACAAAATTCACCTGATAGGCATATTCGCTGATTTGGGGTAGCTCTCCGAAAGCCTGCTGAGAGAAGGGGCGGTTCAGATACAGTACACGCCAAGAAGCACTAAAGCCTTGGGAAGTGATCTGCTTCTCATAGGGAAGGAAGTTCCCTACAAAACTCGGATTCTGCCAATTGGACGAGATAGTTCCTTCGGTAGTCTTGCCTATAGGGGCGATAGCGATGTGCTTACTACCATCATAGGTGATGGAAAGGGAGAAATCTAATGGTTTGTCCAACTCTCCCTTAGGAATAAAGGCAGTCTGTAAGGAGGAGATACGACTACTTTGACCTTCGTAGTACTCGTTGTCATCTCCTCGGTAGGACATGGAGTTCCTCCAAAGGTAGTGTTCAGGGTTTTCTTGGTCATAGAAAGGTTCAAAGGGATAAGGCTTTCCCGCCAAGGTGATCGTTACGATGTTCTTGATACTGTTTAGGTTAGTCGTGCGAATAAGAATGGTGGCTTTGTCCCACTCTATGTCCTCTTGGGTGATTCCTTTGGAGGAAAAATCAGGGGCTACATAGCGACCAGTAAAATCCATAGTAGCATTGAAGACGGAGGATTCATAGTTATTACGCTTCTTCACTTCGGTCTTTACCTGAGCATGGCTCTTGAGTTCTTCAGGGAAGAAGTAGGCATAGGAAGTGGTGTAGCTCGTGCGTTTTGCATCTGAATAGGCCTTGTAGGGAATCTTTAGAATAGGCCCATAGAAGTAGATCGCACCGCCCCATTTTTCGTCAATTTCCTCTATGACACGCTCTTGACGATAGTTTCTCTCTCGCACCAAGTCCTTGACAAAGGATAGTGGAATGAGTAATAAGAGGGCTAAGGTTCCAATAAGAAACATACGGAAGGTGTTGGATTGCAATAGGTTTGCAAAAGTTGATTTCTGAGTGTTCATTTTTATAAAGAATTTTAGTTAGTGACAAGTCCTTAGAGGTATTAATCATTATTAAAAAGCGCTTTGTATTTCAAAGTAAAGATATAAAAAAATATAGTGATTGCCAGCCACTAATCACTTCTCATTAGTTACTACAATGATTTTCTCAAGGGCTTCTAAGTGTTCTTGGAAGGCTTGGCGGCCTTTGGCAGTGGCTTTGTAGCGGGTATTAGTTTTGCGACCGATAAAAGTTTTTTCCACGGTGATATACTCCTCATTCTCAAGGGCACGGGTATGGCTGGCCAAGTTACCATCTGTAACGCCCAAGAGTTCCTTGAGGGTGTTAAAGTCGGCACTCTCATTGACCATGAGTACAGACATGATTGCCAAGCGAATACGATGGTCAAAGGCTTTATTGATATGTGCTAAAAGAGACTTCAATTTATGGTGTCTTAACTAATTCCTTTTTGGTTTGATATAGAAATTTTTATCACTTAAGATATTGGTAATCATGTATTTTCCTTGACTATTTTTCTTTAATTGAAGATCTACACAAGTCTTCTTTTTGTCTTCGCTAAATTGAATGAAGCACACTTTATATATATTGCCTTCTATGTGGGTGATTTTTAAGCTATTGTTGAGTGTTTTTGCCTCATAGTCCTGTCCTTGTATAAAAGGATCATACCCTGGTGAATTGTCTTCGCCTGGTGGGGAGGGAGGAAATACTTTGAGAAACAATTCTTTAGAGAGATATTTTTTAAAAAGAGGCTCTTTGTCATCTAAGACCTCATCATATATTACTTTGTAAAACTCCTTCAAAGTAGCGATAGCCTTTTGGGTATCTGTATCATTGGTTTGTGCTCTCAGGGCTACCCCTCCCATGAGAAATAATAGAGTTGTGATAAAAATTTTCATAATATATTTATTATCCGTCCCATCCTATGTGGGTAATTTCTTTTCCTTCAAAGTCTATATCTAACAAATGATCAGGGGTAAAAATATCCCCAGCACTTATATGAGCAGCAACTCCTTTACTCCTAATATACATATGACCGCTATATACCTCCAAAGTATTATACCAATTATCATCAGCCTGAGGGGTATATTCCCTACAATGCTCATTGTAATAGCTGATGAGTGTTGTTTTAGCATCCGAAAGCCATTCTAAATACTTATTTACACTATGCAAACAACTCTCTAAAGGAGTTTCTTTATTTATAAAGAAAGAAAAATCCTCTCCTTCTACCTCTTTGCCCAAAATAACTACTTTCTTCGTTGAGAGCACATATTCGCATTCCGACTCAAAATCTTCTACTTTCTCAAAATCAGCCACTTTAAGAGTTTTCTGCTTTTTCTTTGCTTTCAATTTGCGAATGTCCTTGATACAAAAAGTATTTTTATGCGTTTTGGCTTTGTCTTCCAAAACTAATAGTTTGCTTTTCTCCTTATAATTAGTAGTGTCTGCAATGCGTAAGAAAGTCTCATAAGCTGAGAGGTGGTATTCTAATAAGGTGTAAGTATCAGTAAGGATACGCTCCTCTTCTATGGTGCGTTCTTCTTTGGCTTGCAAGTCATATAACAAGTCGTAAAGAGCTATCGCTCCTTCATGATAGTCTGTTGCCTTGCGGAAAGCATTAGAAGCATCAATATAGCGCTTTAAAACTTCTGTCATTACTTTATTTCTTTCTATTACGTTCGTATTTGAAGTGCATAATACCTCCATAAAGGATATGGCATAGGCCAAAACCTAAAGTCCAAAACAAAAGTCCATAACCAGGGAAATATGCAGCTAATAAACCTAATACGATTTCAGTAATCCCAAGGTAATGCACATCACCAAAGGTGTATTTGCTTACATTCACGCACGCCAATCCATAGAATATCAGGGTCATAGGAGCGAGCAAACCATAATGGCCATTCCTTAGAAGTAGCACACAGAGTACGCCTCCGGTGAGCAGAGGAAGGGCAAAGTTATATAAGGCACGCTTGGAAGTGGTATTGACCAAGGTTTCCCCATTGCGTTTGGCCTTGTAGGCGGAAAACAAATAAGCGGTAACTATGGAAGCGATAAGTACCCCCAAGGCAATCGCTATCAATTTCTTAAAGGTGTAGCTTTCCAAAACCACATAAGACTCCTGTAGGTGGTGTGCTTCCAAAATCTTAAAAGCAGAACCAGCCCCAATAAGCGCATACACTCCTGCCAATACTCCTGAGAGCCCGCTCAAGGAGAGAAATTGGGTGGAGCGACGCATCATCTGGCGTATTTCCTTCAGATCATCTAAGTATTTATGCTCTTCCATAAGAAAGTACTTTGAGCTGCAAAGTAACGATAAATAATTGATATAACCAAATGTTTTTTGATTTTTTTATTTATCAAAATTTGAGGCGATTCTTTGGAGTTCTTCCTCGACATGCGAGGGAGTTAGTAGCGTGGTATTTACTATAGAAGTCTTTTTGTGGATAAAGACATTTCCTTCTCGGGGTTGATAAAGTGTTTCTTGCACACTATTTTCATAGGTAGGAGGAAAGTGAATATGACGCAATCGGACAAACATCTCTCGG
>CAJZFM010000063.1 GCA_915070235.1 uncultured Capnocytophaga sp.
AACCCCTATTGAGGAAACCCACCACAAACTAAATGAACTTACCCTTACTTTCTTTAAAGAATACTTATAAAACGATAAGTTTTATCAAAAATCATCACTATCTTTGCACCTAAAAAACAATATTATGGCTTTAAAATTACAAATAATGTTATTTTTGCTATTTCCTCTTTTGGGAATGGCACAGACACTCCCTAAGCTTGCCGAAGTTTTTGAGATAGAATATTTTGACTATACAGCACAGAGTCCGTATACTTTTGAGCAAACTATAGAAAGGCTTCAAGAGATTTTGAAGAGCAAAAATATTACCGTTTTTGCCACTATCAACCACCAAGCGGCTGCTAAGGCTGTAGGAGAGGAATTGGCACCTGCTACTGTGCTTATAGTAGGCAACCCCAAAATAGGCACCGTCCTGATGCAGGAAAAACCCTATGCTGGGATCGAATTACCCTTGAAAATATTCGTTTGGGAGCAGGAGAAAAGAATATGGATAAGCTACCGATTCATTACCCCTATGATGGAATTATATCGTATAGAAAAACAAATAGAGACCGCCCGTAAAATAGATACTGCAATGTTCCATCTGATAGGTGAGGTAGTATACGGGAGTGATAAAAAGCATTAAAAACAATGAAAACTATTTTATTTGCCCAAAAAATAAAAATTTATTTATCTATGAAAAAAGCAACTTACATTCTCGCAATGGTAGTCCTTTTTACTGCTTGCGATTGCCCTAACAAAACGTGTGAGGCTAACACTCAAACGCCTACTACTGAGGCAGTAGCGACTCCTACACCTGTGAACATCATTGGCAAGCAAGCACTTCTAAAGTATCCTGCGCTAACGGCTCAGGTGAGTTACCTCAGTGATAAGGAAATTCACTGGAAGACCACTGATGACAAAGGGCAAGTAGCTGAACAGACCAACGTCCTGACATTAAAATCTATCAATCCTACTCAGTATTTTCTCAGTTGGGTAGAGGACGATGGCACTACTGTAAGCCAAGTGATAGACACTGAAAAGGGTACCGTGACCGCTTTCCTTACTTATGAGGAGGAAGGCAAGCGCGTATCACAACTCTTGGAAGGAACTTTTCAGCTCAATAAATAAAAACGACATGAAATACCTCATTACATTCCTATTATTCCCATTCTTAGCAGCTGCACAACCGAAGATCAGTTGTAAGGAGGTAATAAAACCTTATGAAGACTTCCAAAGTCCATTGGCTTTTGAAGAGACCGTCGTGGCACTTCAAAAAACACTGAACAGCAAAGGTATTACCATTTTTGCTACTATCGAACACCACAAGGCGGCGGAGGCAGTAGGCGAAAGTATGTCGCCTGCTACGGTGCTTATAGTAGGCAATCCCAAAGTAGGAACCGCCCTGATGCAGGAAAATCCCCTCTTGGCCATTGAACTCCCTTTGAAAATCCTCATCTACGAGGAGGGGAAAACGGTAAACATACGTTACGAGAAAGTCACCGCTATCGCTGAAAAATACCATATCAAGCAAAACTTCAGCACAGCGGAAAAAATAGATGCTGCCATGTTGCAGCTGATAAAATCCACTATAGGGAAAATAGGGAATTAATACATAAGCCTCAATTCTCAATTATTTTGTATTTTTGTAGTTCCAAAGGATATAAAAAACTCCTCTGAAATGAAAAAAGAAGCAATCAAATTATTTGAAGAACGCAAGGTGCGCACTATTTGGGACGACACCCATGAGAAATGGTATTTCTCTATTGTAGATGTAGTGGCTATATTAACTGATAGTCCTAACCCTCAGACCTATTGGCGTGTATTAAAAAAACGACTAAAAGAAGAGGGAAATGAAACCGTTACAAATTGTAACGCTTTGAAGTTAAAAGCTGCGGATGGTAAAATGCGTCTTACGGATGTTGCTGATACAGAGCAACTTTTTCGCCTGATACAGTCTATACCTTCTCCTAAGGCAGAGCCTTTCAAACAGTGGATGGCAGAAGTTGCTAGTACGCTACTCTTACTGACATCATTACCCAGCAGTGGAGTGGTTTTACCACTAAAGAATATAAGCAGTATAAAGGTCTTAAAAAAGAAAACTTACGTGATAATATGACTAACTTGGAAATGGCTTTTAATATATTAGCTGAAGCCTCAACTACTGAGCTTTCCAAACAACGCGACCCTCAAGGGATGGAGGAACAGAAAAAAGTAGCTAAAGAAGGGGGGAGTGTAGCCAAAGTAGCGCGCAAGCAGTTAGAAACTCAATTGGGACGTAGTATCATATCTCCTACAAAGGCTAAAGACTACCTTAAAATTGAGGAATCAACAAATTAACTTGTAGTATGACAAGCTATAAAATCCAGTGGTACGAGTTGTGCAGGCAGTAACCACTTCGAGCAAATGGTCGGTTTGTGGGACGTATTGCTTGACTTTTAAATATGGCGAATTTGCCATAATTGTAAAGGCAGAAAAAAACACATCATACTGATTGGCAAATTAACAAATTGTCCTTATATTTGCCACAGAACTTTATGGTACTAATACAAACAAATGAATGCAGAATTATACTTAAAAAAAGCTGTTTTACAATTGGCTAAAGGATTGGAGGAAAAGAGTATAGAAAGCCTCAATAAAGTACTTGAAACAGGGGAAGATGATCAAATAAGCTTTATCAAAGCACACCTTATATTTGCTGAATACTATATAATGAAAGGTGATTTTCCTCAGGCAGAGGAACATCTATCTTGTATTAATAACATTTATGAAGAGAGTGATGAAGAATTTGACGACTTGCTAAATGATGAGTTTTTTGAAGCTGATATGCTTCTGGATATCATAGAACGTTTCCGTTTTCTTAGGAAATAATTAGTTCATTTGTTATTATAAAACTCCCCATATGGTACATGTGCCATATGGGGAGTTTTATCAATGATAAGATTATATTGTGCAAAATTTATTTGTAAAAAATTTTATTGTTTAAAATATTTGTTATATCTTTGCACTTGAAATCAAGAAGTCATGACAGAAGAAGTCTTACAGTTAAGTGCTCAGGTATGTTTTCCACTTTATGCGGCCTCGCGTAAGATTACACAACAATACGCTAAGTATCTTACGCCCTTAGACCTTACCTATCCGCAGTATTTGGTGCTTTTGGTTCTCTGGGAAGAAGGTACTCTTATGGTAAATGCGATAGGGGAGCGGCTGTATTTAGACAGTGGCACTCTTACCCCACTACTCAAACGAATGGAAACCAAAGAGTTGCTCACCCGTATTCGTTGTAAGGAGGACGAACGTGTCATGTGGATAACACTTACTGAAAAAGGAAAACAGTTAGAAGAAAAAGCAAAAGAGATTCCTTTGCAATTGAAAGAGACAATCCCACTAAGCACCCAAGAATTTGAGACTCTTAAGGCTCTGACGTATAGAATTCTTAATAAGGACAAATAACAAAGTAAAAAAGAAATATTATGACAGCATTGTACACAGCAGTGGCTACCGCTACAGGTGCCCCTAATAGAAAAGTAACTTCCGACAATGGCGTATTAAGCCTTGAATTACGTTCTCCTAAAGCCTTAGGAGGCGCTAATGACGATTATACGAACCCTGAGCAGATTTTTGCAGCGGGCTATGCGGCTTGCTTTGACACCGCACTGAACTTGGTTATCAAGCAAACGAAAGCAACTACAGGGGTGACCTCTGTAACTTCCCATGTTTCTATAGGAAAGTTAGATAATGGCGGTTTTATTTTCGCTGTAACCTTGCAGGTAAATGTACCTAATGTATCGATAGAAGAAGCCAAGGCGCTTGTAGCCAAAGCAGACCAAGTGTGCCCATACTCTAATTCTACTCGTGGGAATATAGAAGTAACCTTTGAAGTAAGTAATAATTAACAAATTAGTTTTATATGAGTTTTTTAGAAATTGCACAGAAGAGATATGCTACCAAAGCGTATCGCAACGAGAAGATAAGCGAGGCTAAAATTAAGGAATTGGCAGAGATACTTCGCTTGGCGCCTTCGTCAGTTAATAGTCAGCCATGGAAGTTTGTTATTGTAGGCGATGAGGCACTTAAGGCCGATTTGGCAGCTCATTCGTTCTTCAACGAACAGAAGATAAAAGATGCCAGTCACTTGGTAGTACTCTTTGCCTATGATGATATAGCTGCTTTTGAAACCTATTTCAAGGCAAATCAGCCACAACCTGTGGTTGATTCTTACCAAAGCGTGAAAGCAGGTGATGAAGAGCGTGCTAAAGTTTGGTTTCAAAAACAAGTGTATTTGTCTTTGGGCTTCTTCTTAGCGGCTTGTGCAGCTGAAGGTATTGACGCTACACCTATGGAAGGTTTTGACCCAGCTTACTACGATCAAAAGTTGCAGGTAAAAGGCTTTAAACCTGTGCTTGCTGTAGCAATAGGATATCACAATGAAGCGGACGGCAATCACCCAAGTAAAAACCCTAAAAAGAGACTTCCACTTAAGGAAGTGGTAGAAATTCGCTGATTGTAGCACGACAAGTAATAAAAACGCCCCTGTGGTGAATAACTACATGGGGCGTTTTTGTTGTTATTGAAAAATTATCCTTATCTTTGTGGGGAAGAAAAAAAGGAATATTATGTTGAAGCAATTGACCTTTATCGTAGCTTTGTTGTTTGCCTTATGGGGGCAAGCACAGACAGAAACAACCCTTCGCCATATAGATATACTTGCCTATAATACTGAGGGAGAGCTCTATTTTTATTGGCAAAAAGGGAAAGATAAGTTCTTAGAGCTGGAGCTTGATTATAAGGAAGATGAAAAAGCAGATTATAGACAAGATCTCTATGACTTTAAGATAGTTCATTATAATGATGAGAATTGGGAGACACTGAAGGAGATAAAAGAGGAGGATAGGAAAATCGTCTCTCTCAAGGATATTCAGCGTACTACCCTGAAGGATTTTGTAGGGAAAACCTTTAAGACACTTCCGCCAATCTATGACAAGAATACCCAAACCATTCTCAAGATACTTAGCCCACAATTGGCCTTGCTATGTGATATAGATATAGAAGAAAAAGACCCTTATCAAGAAAGGGACTATTATTCGCTACGTGCTATCAACTTGGGAAAGGGTAGGAATATATACCTCTTGAGTAATGATGGTGATATAGAAGGGTATATAGTGCCTTTGAAGGACAAAACCCTATTCTTGAACGACAGAGAGACGACAAAGCTCGTGGCTACTCAATACCCTTCGTCCTATACAGATGATTTTATAGCATATAAACCCGAAGATTATATGTTACTTCGTCCTAAAGGTAAGCGCTATGAACTTATTGATATCTATAAGCAAAAAGTGCTTCCGGGTAGGTATGATACGATCTATTATAACAAGTTTGGTGTGATAGGCAGAAGAGGGCGTAAATTTGTTCTCTATGACAGTTATTTACAAAAGAAAGAATTCAAGGGAATGCGAAGTGTCTATTTCTACCGAGATGGGATAGAGATGCTTAACAAAGAGGGGGCAGACTATTACCAGATAAGTGGAGAGCGAATAGAGAAGTTTCCTAAAATCGTTTATTCCCTCTGTGGGACAGTGTATGAGAGACGTTATACCCTAAAGAAAGATGAGCATAAAAAAGAATACCCCTACTATATGCTTTATGGTTATGGAGGTCTTGCCTCGGAGTACGAGGCAGAGAAGGAGCATTATCTTTCTGATAGGAGTGCAGAAGAAACCCTTTCGTTTGTCAATGGTAAGAGTCGTATTGTATGGGACGAGAATGACTCTTTTACGGGTACTACCTATCACTATCCTGAGCTGATACGAGTACAACGAGGCAATAAGTATGGGCTTTTTGGCTATAGCTACCAAGAGAAATTAGATAATGTCAAAGACTATACAGAGATAGAGTTAGAAGGGAGTCCTTTTTATAAGCGCATGCTGCGTATATATCCCGAGGCATATCTGATAGGAGAAGAGCTACTTCCTATTGTCTATGACAATATAGAGCAACAGAAGGACGGGCTTATCTATATTTACAAAGATCACAAGATAGGGATCTACCCCCAACAGAAAAAGGCGGTATATGAAAAAATTACCCCCCAGACACATTCGTTCTATAAGATCATCAAAAACGGTAGAGCGGGGTATTTGGATATAAGGACAATGAGGGAGTATTACTAATTAGCCTGTCATTCTACTGTTTGTTAGCGAGTTGTCCGCAAGCGGCATCAATATCCTTACCGCGGGAGTAGCGGATGGTGGTAGTGATACCTGCTTCTTCTAATTTTCGTTTGTAGAGCAGGAGGGCTTTTTCGTCGGCTTGTTCAAAGAGGCCATCGTCAATGGGGTTGTACTCAATGAGATTGACCTTGCAGGGTGCAAAACGACAGAAAGCGACTAAGGCCTCCACGTCCTTGGGAGCATCATTGATACCTTTCCACACTACATACTCATAGGTGATACGACTTTTGGTCTGTTGGTACCAATATTGTAAGGCTTGGCGTAGTTCGGTAAGGGGGAAATTGACCGTCCAAGGCATGATCTTGTTGCGAGTCTCCTCAATGGCGGAGTGTAGGGATACGGCAAGCTTGAACTTGACCTTATCGTCGGCCATTTTGCGGATAAGTTTGGAGACCCCTGAAGTAGATACGGTGATACGCTTGGGAGAGAAGCCAAGCCCTTCCTTTTCTGAGGTGATACGCTCAATGGCTTTTATCACATTGGGGTAGTTCATCAGGGGTTCGCCCATACCCATAAAGACGATATTGCGCAAGGGGCGACCATAGTAGAGTCTGCTCTGTTGGTCAATGGTAAGCACTTGGTCAAAGATCTCATCGGGGGAGAGGTTACGCATACGTTTAAGGCGGGCGGTGGCACAGAAGGAGCAGTTGAGACTGCACCCCACTTGGCTGGAGACACAAGCGGTAATACGGGTATCGGTGGGAATGAGTACCGATTCCACATAAAGCCCATCGTGCAGGCGTACAGCATTCTTGATAGTACCGTCCTCGCTGCGCTGCATGGTATCCACCTTGATATGGTTGATCACAAAATGCTCCCCAAGTAGCTGTCGGGTCTCCTTGGAGAGGTTAGTCATCTGGTCAAAAGAATGAGCCCCCTTTGTCCAGAGCCATTCATATACTTGGTTGGCACGGAAAGCCTTTTCCCCATGGGAGAGGAAAAAATCTTGGAGTTCTTCTTTTTTTAACGCACGAATATCTTTCATAGTGAAAAGTGAAGAGTGAAAAATGAAAAGCTTTTCACTTAATAAAGAACCATAATAATAGAGATCCTACAATGATACGATAGTAGCCCCAGAGGGAGAAACCATATTTCTTAATTAGGCCAACAAAGCCCTTGATAGCGATGATGGCTACCACATAGGCTACGAGATTGCCGATGAGGAACATGGAGAGTTTGTCGGAGTTACTTGCTAAGAGTTCATAACCCTTGAGGTCGGTACCCCCTCCTGTGTAGTGCTTTAGGAATAAGGAATACACAGTTACGGCGAGCATGGTAGGTACTGCCAAGAAGAAAGAGAACTCGGCGGCGAGTTCGCGGGAGAGCTTCTGTTGCATACCTCCAATGATAGAGGCGGCAGAGCGGCTGGTGCCAGGCATCATCGCCAAGCATTGCCAAAAGCCTATGATAACGGCCTTTTTGATAGAGATATCTTTCTCATGAAATATCGCAGGGTGCTTGAAGAAGCGGTCAATAAAGAGCAGTACAAAACCGCCCACGATGAGCATGATTGCAATATACACAGGAGCGCCCATGACAGAATCAATATAATCGTCTAAGAGCTTGCCCAAGATGAGAGCAGGGATTACCGCACAACCCAGCTTTAGGAAGAATTGCCAGCGGGAGAAGTCCAAAAACTTGCGCCAATAAAGGGTTACCACAGCTAAAATAGCCCCGAACTGTATGCAGAGGGCGAAGATCTTGAAGAAATCATCTTCGGGGAGTCCCATCAGTTCGCGGGTAAAGATCATATGAGCGGTGGAGGAGATGGGTAGGTACTCGGTAAGTCCCTCCACAATGGCAATGATGATAGCCTGTAGTATGTCCATTAGTTTTCTTTTTGTTTGTCGTTATACAATATAGCCACTACCTCGGTAGCGAATCCCAGTAGCACCAAGGCAGGCGCCAGACTGATACGCTGGAAATTGAAGATAGCGGGATTGAAGACCTTGGGGTCATCACTGCCCCCTCCACTCATGGTGAGGAAGCCCAAAGAGATAAGCCCCAAACCAAGGAGCATCAAGAGGAAGTTTTTTCGTTTGAAAACCATATTTTTTAATTGTTAGTTGTTAGTTGTCAGTGATTAGTGGTTAGTCACTATTCGCTATTCACTATTCATTAGTCACTAATAATAGAGTTCGTCGGTATGGAGGTTTAAAAAACGCTGGGCGGCGAAATAGGTGCTGATCCAGCTGATGAAAATTCCAATAGCAAATAGGGCGGCAAAGACCCATATAAAGGCGTTGGAGTTGCTAAGCAGCCCCCATTCAGGCCAAGACTTATCCAAATAAAACAAGCAAAGGCTTAGCGCTAAGCAGGCCAGTAATGCACTGAGGATACCCAGCCAGATATTGGTGATGATAAATGGTCTGCGGATAAAGGCTTTGGTAGCGCCCACCAGCTGCATGGTCTTGATAATAAATCGCTTGGAATAAACGGACAGACGTATGGACGAGTTGATTAGCAACATGGCCACCAAGGTGAAAATAGCTGAAATAGAGAGGATAACGATAGAGATTTGTTGGAGGTTGGAATGCACTTTTTCTACCGAAGCACGGTCATAGACAACTTCCTTGACGGAGGCGTTTTGCAGTATAGATTCTTTGATTTCCTCCATTTTTTCAGGGGCGACATAGTCAGCCTTGAGGGTAAGGTCAAAGGAGTTTTTCAAAGGGTTGTCTCCGATGGTGGATATAAAGTCCTCGCCCAGTTCCTCAATGAAGGACTGTGCAGCCTGCTCCTTGGAGATAAACTGAACTTTTTTGATATAGTCGGCAAGGGAGAGTGTTTTTTGGAGCTGCTGTATATCGGCCTCTTTGGCGGTATCCTTGAGGAAAACGGACATAATGAGGTTTTCCTTGTAGCTATCAGTGAAGTTTTTGGCATTGATCAGCAAAAACCCCAATAGCCCCAAGAGGAAAAGCACGAGTGTAATACTCAGTGTAACAGAGAAATAGGAAGAGATGAGTTTCCTACGGTTGTATCGTTCAGTTCGGGTATGCACTTTTTGGGCAAGTTAGAAAATGAGCGTAAAAGTAGTAAAAATCTGTTATATAGAAATTGGTTTAGGGGAGATATACAAAAGTTTAACGATAGTTAATAGTTTTTAGTGGTTATTGATTAGTGGTTAATGCGGATCAA